>JAPYQV010000444.1 GCA_029937205.1 Alphaproteobacteria bacterium | reverse complement strand
GAAACCGGAGTCTGCGCTTTGAATGTCCGCAGGACCCCCAGCTCCAGACGTTTATCGGACCAACGATTCGAGTCTCAGAGGAGCCCTACGCAGACATTCGCGAAACATCAACGAGGACTGCCTCGGCGGCCTCGACGTGCTGGTCAACAGCGCCGGTATCGGCAAGGACGGGCTGATCGAGGGCTTCGATGAGGCGGCCTGAGACAAAATGCTCGACGTCAACCGGAAAGGCCCTTTCTTCTGTATCCGCTGTGCCGGTGAGTTGTCGAGGCACCCTGGCGGACTCTTGCCGTGCCACGCCGAAAATTTGCCAGGTGCAGACAAATGCCCGATGATGCTCCGATCGACAAACGTTGTGGTTCCGCTCTGCGGCGTCACGCGTGAGGCAATCGCGAGAACCGTTCGATAGGGAGGTCGACCATGACCGACGCATCTGGACAGGACATCGCCCGGCCGTTGTCCCGCTACTCGCCGTTTCGCCGGGCCGGAAACCTCGTCTACTTCTCCGGCATCGTAGCGGCGGATGCAGCCTCGGGCCGACTTATCAAGGGCTACGACGATGTCCCCGAGGAGGTCCGCGCGGCGATCGGCGCGACCGGCGAGATGTCGAGCGATGCCAAGGATGGCCCGATCGCGGCGCAGTCCTGGTTCGTCCTCGACAATCTGCGAAAGACCGTGGCCGCCGCCGGCGGTACGCTGGACGATGTCGTCAAGCTGACCCAGTATTTCCGCGACTTGCGGGATTTTCCGATCTACAACCGTATCCGCGCGACGTTCTTTCCCGGTGAGCCACCGGCGAGCACGGTCGTGCGCGTCGCCGAACTTCTGCCGACCCCGAATTCGCTTCTCGAGGTCGAGGCGATCGCGCACATCCCACAGGATCGTGGTTGAGCGCGGCCACGCGCCATAGCCTTCCGTGCGCCCGGTCTCCGTGCTGCTTTCCGTCTCCAGCGCTAGCGTAGCGACAGGAGCGCGCGCTGATCGATGCCGAAGCGATCGGCCAGCCAGTCCGCCATGTATTCCTGGCCGATCGTCGGATTGTCGTGTTGGCAGTGCTCGGCGCCGGTCTCCTCCTCGCCGATCAGCCTGAGCGTGACGTCGACGCCGTTGGCCTTGGCGTAGTCGTAGACCTGGGTCGCCTGGCCCACGCCGAGGACGTCGAAGCCACCGTGGCAAATCAAGTAGGGGCAGCGGATCTTGTCGACCACGCCGTCGAGCTCGAAATCCTTGCCCTTCTCGATCGCCTCCTTCATGGACTCGACGCCGAACACCCATTTGATGTGTCCGGCCAAGCCATGATTTTCGTCGGCCTTGCCCCATAGTCCGTTCACGCTCCAGATGGCGCCGTGTGAGATCACCGCGGCCAGGCGGTGCTCGAACGACGCCGCGCGGGCGGCGTAATAGCCGCCGAGGCTGGAGCCGCTCACCGCGACCCGCGTGAGGTCCACGTCGTCGCGGGTCTCGAGATAGTCGATGCAACGGCCCACTGGCACCTCATAGTCATAGCGGTTGGGCACCCCGTGGCGCCGCAAGGTGCCGCCCTGACCGGGACCGTCGACCATCAGCATCGAGATGCCGCGCGCCAGAGCGCCGCGCCCGGTCATGAAGTACATCTCGTCTTTGAAGGAATCGAGTCCACCAAAGGAGATCAGCACGGGCTGACGCTCGATCTTGAAGGGCGCGCGCAGGTAATATGCGTAGAGCGTCACGCCGCCCTCGTAGGGAATCTCGATCACCTCGAGGGGCGGTCTCAGATGTTTGCCCCAGCTGCGCGAGCAGGTCTCGAGCTTGTCGAAGGTCTCGAGCCGGCGCGGGTCGTCGCCGGCCAGCCAGAACTCCGCCTGGCGATAATAGTCGACGGCCCGAAGCCAGCAGTTCTTCGCCGTCTCGACATAACCCGAGGCCTCGGCCGCGTCGCCGCGCCGGTGATTGCGCTCGGCCTGGCGCAGCCATTCGCGGTGCCAGCTTTCGTGGTCGCCCGGAATCATGCGGCTCGCGGCCTGGAAGCATTCGCTGATCGCGCCGCCGCCTTCCTGGGTTTCTCCGAGCGCGCGGCGGAACTGATAGGACATCCACGGGAACTCGGGCCAGTGATGCCAGCCATAGGGTTCGAAGTGGGCGTTGCGGTTCTCGGTTATTTCGCTGATCGCCTCGTTTTCCATCCGTCTTCTCCCAGATCGCTTGCCGTCACCGCGCGCCACGGAAGTACACCGCGGCGCAGGGGCCCAATCCTGAGTTGCTCTATGCGCGAAATCAATCCCAATGTCTGTTTTCTCCCCGATAACGGACATTCATTTCGGGAGAACGAAATTGGCTCTTTGAATGTCTGCTCTTCACCCAGCTTCGGACATTAAACACTAGGGCGAAAAACAGCCGCTTTTAGCCGAGAGTGTTGAAGAACTCGGATTTAGGTGAAATTTTGGGTGCTGGGTGATAAGCGAAGATCTGAAAATATTGCAACATCCGTGCGACGCGCGCGGCGCGCATCAGCGACAGATTTATTGCGCGGATTCTTCGCAAAAAATTGATTTCGATCTCCATTTAGGCAAGGTTATGCACGAATTTTTGCGCGACCCGGAGGCCTGGGGCTGAGCCGGCGCGCACGGCAGAAAGAAACGGGAGAGACCATGGGTTTCGTGAAATCACCTGAACAGGTGGCGCGCATTCAAAAGGTGCTGCAACGGCCGCGCTTCGTCGGCGCCGAGATGCTGACGATCGATTTTGTGACGTCGCCCGACATCGTCGCCAACCTGCTGCCGCCTGGCCTCGAGCCCACGGCCGAGCCGCTGGTAACGGCGATGGTCGGGCGCTGGCGCTCGAACTGCGTTGCCGATTTCAGCGGCGGCGCGATCTACGTTATGGCGCGCCACGAGGACATCGAGGCGCCCTATGTACTGGCGATGTACATGGACACGGACCACGCTATCATCTTCGGCCGCGACCTGTTCGGCGAGCCGAAGAAGCATGCCGCGATCTCTCTGCAGCGCCGCGGCGATGTCATGCACGGCACTGTCGAGCGCCACGGCACG
>JAPYQV010000443.1 GCA_029937205.1 Alphaproteobacteria bacterium | reverse complement strand
TCGGCGGCAGGGCTCGGCATGGTGACACTGCTGCCGGAAGCCGACGGGGTGGTGAGCAGCCCGCCATTGATCATTCTTGTGGGGGACTAAATTTACCCCACCATGGCATAGGAAAAGCTACGCGTCGCCTTCAATGAGACCAGTCTCGTGCTGAAGAGCGATGCGGGCGGACTGAACGGCATTGCCATCGCCGGGCGAGTTATTCCGACCGACTCTTCGGGCCGCATCTGGTTTCACTACGGGCCGCATGACCGCGACCGATTCGTCTCCGCCAAGGATGTCCTGCACGGCGATGTCGGCGCCGAACGCTTCAAAGGAAAGCTTGTTCTCATCGGCACATCGGCAGCCGGCTTTCTCGACTTCAAGGCAACGCCTGTCGACGATGCCATGGCGAGCGTTGAAATTCAGGCGCAAATGTTGGAAGCAATCCTCTCCAAAGCCTATCTGACGCGCCCAGATTTCGTCAGCATTATTGAATATGTCAGCATTGTGCTGTTTGGTCTGTTGCTCCTGGTGCGTATTCCGGGCCTCAAGCCGATTTTTCGATTTGTCGGCGGCATACCGATATTGGCCGGTATTATTGGCGCATCCTGGTATCTTTTTACCAATAACAGCATTCTGCTTGATGTCACCTTCCCGGCCATATCGGCCATTGTTCTCTATATCCTTTTGATCTCCATTTTCTATGTCAAAGAGGAAGCGCAGCGGCGCGAAGTGCGGCGCGCCTTCGGCCACTACATCGCGCCGGAATTGGTCAAGCAGCTGGCCAACGACACCAACAAGCTCAATCTCGGCGGCGAAATCCGGCAGATGTCGATCCTGTTTTTGCGATGTTCGCGGCTTCACCAGTATTTCCGAAAGTTTGAGCGGCGATCCGGCAAAACTCACTCGCCTCCTCAACATGTACTTCACCAAGATGACCGATCGTATCCTGGAGAATAACGGCACTATCGACAAATATATGGGCGATGCGGTTATGGCGTATTGGAACGCGCCGCTCGACGATCCGGAGCATGCCCGCCATTGCTGTGACGCGGCCCTGGAAATGATTGACGGCGTGGCCAAACTCAACATCAATTTGACCAGAGAGGCCGATCAGGAGGACCGCACGCACACGCCCATGCAAATCGGCATCGGGCTCAATACCGGTGACTGCCTGGTGGGCAATTTCGGCTCAGAACACCGGCTCAATTATTCGGTCATGGGGGATGCGGTGAATGTGGCTTCACGCCTCGAAAGGCAGATGAAAACCTACGGCACCACCATCGTTTTCGGCAACCAAACCCACCAACAGGCGCCGGAATATGCCAGCCTTGAATTGGATTTGATTCAGGTAAAGGGGCGCTCGGAACCGGAGCGCATATTCGCCCTGCTCGGGCGTCCGGAACTGGCGGAATCACCTGAGTTCATCGCCCACAAGCAAAACCATGATTCCCTCCTCCAAGCTTATAGAGCCCAGGACTGGGACAAAGCGCGGGAATTGGTAACGCTTTGCCGCGAGTCGGATCAGTACAACCTTGAAATGCTCTATGATGTTTACGAAGGACGCATCACCGAATACTCGAGCACAGAAGCTATTGCGAACTGGGATGGCGTTTATGTCGCGCTCGAAAAATGATGAATTTCCAAACCCGTGGCGACGACAAAATAATTCCCTGTTTTAATCCACCTCTTTACTCAATTATAAGCTAGGCACATATATTATACTTAACGAGGTTGGAATCCGGCCGAGCGCACCGCCGATTCCGACGCGCAAAATTGGGAAATAGACACATTGTACGAATCCGAACGGCAGCAACCTGCCCCGAAACCGATCGAGAATGCCGTGGATAGCGATCAGTTTATGGAACGCAGCATCAAAATCCACGGCGCGGATGAATTCGCGGCCATGCGCAAAGCCGGGCGGCTCGCCGCCGAAGTCCTCGATTATATATCGCCCTATGTCGTCCCCGGCGTCACCACCGACGCGCTGGATCGCCTGTGCGACGACATGACAGTGGCACGCGGCGCCATTTCCGCTCCGCTCGGTTATCGCGGCTATCCCAAATCCATCTGCACCTCGATCAATCACGTGGTGTGCCATGGCATTCCCGGCGAGAAGCGCCTGCAAAAGGGCGATATTATCAATATCGACGTTACCGTCATCGTCGATGGCTGGCACGGCGATTCGAGCCGCATGTATTACGCTGGCGAGCCTGCCGCCAAAGCGCGACGCCTCGTCGATGTCACGTATGAAGCCTTGATGCGTGGCATCGCTGCTGCCGGCCCCGGCGCCAGGCTCGGCGATATCGGCCACGCCATTCAAAGCTATGCGGAGGGTGAACGCTGCTCCGTGGTGCGGGATTTTTGCGGCCATGGTATCGGCCGGGTCTTCCACGATGCGCCCAACGTGGTGCATTACGGAAAAATGGGAGACGGCTTGGAGCTCAAAGAGGGTATGTTTTTCACCATCGAGCCGATGATCAATTTAGGCACCTGGCAAGTGAAGTTGCTGAAAGACGGCTGGACCGCCGTGACCAAGGATCGCTCGCTTTCCGCCCAATTCGAGCACTCCCTCGGCATTACCGCTGACGGCGTCGAAATTTTCACCTCGTCACCGGCGGGTCACACCAAGCCGCCTTACGCCTGAACGCGCCACCGTGAAAGGCTGAACCTCCCCGTGTCGGAAAAAGCGCATTATCTTGGCCATCGGAAGCGCCTTCGGGAGCGCTTCGCTAAAACAGGTGCAGATGGCCTCGCCGATTACGAACTGATCGAATTGTTGTTGTTCAGCGCCTTGCCGCGCAGCGATGCAAAGCTGTTGGCAAAGCGTCTCTGTGACCGCTTTGGCAGCGTCGGCGCCATTATGGCGGCGGAGCCGAGAGCCCTGGGCGAAGTGGAAGGCGCGGGCGACGCCGTCATACATACGTTGAAACTGGCCGAGGTCGTCTCGTTGCGCACGCTCCGCGATCATGTTGTCGAGCGGCCGGTGATCGCGACTTGGAACTCCCTGTTGGATTATTGCAAAGCGAAGCTCGCGCATCAGATGAACG
>JAPYQV010000442.1 GCA_029937205.1 Alphaproteobacteria bacterium | reverse complement strand
CTTCCGAGCAGGCAAAAAACGCCCGCAATTGTCGATCCGACGCATTTGCGTGCCGGTCCAAACATCCTGGTGACAGCTACCTAATGGATTGTAGCGGGGTGAATCAACTGGAAAATCATTCATCGTTTCGTGATCGTTTCCAAGCGTCTTGCAAAAACGGTGTAATCAACGACAATGCCCGGAGTGCTTTAAGGCAGGCGCACAGAAATTAGGGAAATTAACACGGGAGAGATAAATATGAGAAAAATCGTGTCGTTGGTGGCAGCGGGAGCCTTGGCTCTCGGTTTTGCCGCCACTTCGCCCGCCATGGCGGACGAGGATGTTGTAAAATTTGGATTTGCCGCTTCTTCTTCCGGCTGGATGAAGGCCTATAGCGGACCGTCTACGGATGCCGCTTTGATTGCCATCGATGACTGGAATGCCAAGGGCGGCCTGCTCGGCAAGAAGGTTGTAGCGGTCTTCGCCGATGCCAAGACCGACCGCGTCGAGAGCAAGAAAGCCGGTATCTCGGTGCTCAACCAGGGCGCCCAAGCGATCGCGGTGGATTGCGACTATGACTTCGGCGCCCCGGCGGCGCTCGCTGCGCAAAACCAAAAGAAAATTTCCGTCTTCCTGTGTGCCGAGAGCGTGCTCGCCGGCGTTCAGGGTATCGGTAAATACGCCTTCTCGAGCTCGGTCCTCGCGGCCGTGCAGGGTGCGGCTTTGGCCGAATGGGGCTGGAAGAAAAGAGGTTGGCGCACCGGCTATATCCTGCTCGACGATGTGATCGAATATAACAAGGGCATCTGCTACGGTTTCGATTGGATGTGGCGTGAAGTGCTCGGCGGCGAAGTTTTGGGTCACGATGTATTTCAAAACGAGGATCCCACCATTCAGCCGCAAATTGATCGCCTCAAGGCTTTGGCCACTGCGCCTGATTTCATTCAGATGTGCACCTATGGCGCCGGTGGCGCCAGCGCTATCCGCCAGCTTCGTGCGGCCGGCGTCGATACGCCGATCGGCAATGGTAGCTCCATGAGCGGCACTTACTGGCTTGAAGCGGTCCCCAACCTGAGCGGTCATTTCGTTCCTGAGCAGGCTTCGATCTATGGTGACGATCCGCGCCAGGCTGTTTTGGACTTCAACGAGAAATTCAAAGCCAAATATGGTGAGTATCCGAATAGCCAATATACCTATCCCGGCTATGTGGTCTTCGAGATGTGGGCCAAGGCCGTGGAGATGGCCGGTACGTTTGATTCTGACGCGGTCGTTGAGGCCTTGGAATCCTTCCGCGACGAGCCCGTGCTCGTCGGTACGCGGACGTTCACCAAAACCTTGCACCATCAGAACCAGGCACCTTATCTGATCGTCGAGACCACCAACGGCAAGCCGGCCGTTGTTGACTCCTGGACGATTTCCGAAGCCGTTCCGATGGATGTGTTGTTCGGCAAACGCTATGAGTACATCGCGCGCTAAATAAGCGATCCTAGACAAACTAATCGCCCCGCTGGAGACAGCGGGGCGATTTTTTATGCGCTCGTTGTAAAATGTTTACTGGCCGGGCGGCGGCAAGGCAGGCTCCGCTCCTTCGGGAAGCGGCACGCCATGCTCGTTCAAGGTCAGGGCAATCATACAATAATAGCCGATCAGGCAGGTCAGCTCGACCATGCCGGCATTGCCGAAATGCGCTAGCGCGGCTGCGTAAGTTTCGTCGCTGGCGTGGCGATTGGTGAGCACTTCGCGCGCATAGGCGTATATCGCCGCTTCATCAGCGTTCTCGAATTTCGGTGAATTACCGGTGCGCACCGCCTCGATGATGTTCGGCGCCAGGCCCCCGGCGAGCGCCTCTTTTTCATGAAAGTGCCACTCGTAGGACGAATTCCAATGCTTTGCCGTGGTCAACACGGCGAGCTCGCTCAAGCGCGTTTCCAGGCTGGTCTCGTAGCGCAGAAAAACACCGAGGCGTTGCGCCCGATCGGCCAATTTGGGATTGTGCATGAGCATCATAAAGAGATCGAGGACGGCGCCGCGCCGGCCCGATTTGATGTCGTCATAAACTTCACGCTGAGCGTCGTCGAGTTGGTCTTCCCGGGGCAGTGGAATGCGGCTCACCCTATTCTCCTTTAGCTGTCATTTGACTTGTTGGTGCGGCCTTCTTCGCCGGCGATTGGCGGGACGAATTGCAGGTCCGTGTCCCACGGGAAAAAGATCCAGGTATCCTGGCTGACTTCAGTGATATAGCTGTCGATTAGGGGTTTGCCGAGCGGCTTGGCATAGACGCAGGCAAAATGGGCCTTGGGCAGCATCTTGCGGACGACGCGCGCGGTTTTGCCCGTATCGACCAGGTCGTCGATGATCAGCCAACCGTCACCATCGCCGGTCATTCCCTTGATCACCGTCACTTCCGATTGATCCTTATGATCGTAGGACGTGACGCAAATGGTATCGACCAGGCGAATATCCAATTCCCGGGCGACGATCGCAGCCGGCACCAGGCCGCCGCGCGTAATCGCGGCGATTCCTTCGAACGGCCCAATTTCCGCCAAACGCCAGGCCAGCGCCCTGCCGTCGCGGTGCAATTGGTCCCACGAAACCGGAAAGCCCTTATTGTAACTGTCCACCATATTTCACCCTTTGATCTATCGACACGCCGCTTCGAATCCGCCCGTTTGATCTATTGCTGCAGCGTTTTAACGGAAACAGACGGCTTGGGGTAGATGAATAAAAAAATGTTCTGAATTAACATGATAAAGAGCAAATGATGTGTGCGTATTTATTTTAATCCATATTAATTTGAGGAGTATATTTCAAAAATCCCCGTATTCGACTGCAAATATATAATAAATGAATTTATTACTCATATTGTATTACAGACTAATTATTTGAAAAACTCCCAAATAAAAATTCGTTAACGATGTAAACAGAATATTAGTTTCATAATCAACATTTTGTTAATACTTAAAATTAGGGTATAGTCGCGCGATTATAGGCAGGATTCGCGTCTTTGATCCTCCCCCAATTGATTGGTCCAACCTTATAGTTAGTCGAGGAGGATCA
>JAPYQV010000441.1 GCA_029937205.1 Alphaproteobacteria bacterium | reverse complement strand
TCGACAGAGCCATTCGTCGTGGCAGACCCCTTTTTTATGTTGTCCACGTGCTCCATGCCTTCCCGCACTTGACCCCATGCAGTGTATTGCCCGTCAAGGTGTGGTGCTTTGTCAAAAACGATAAAAAATTGACTGTCGGCACTGTCAGGGCTGGCCGACCTGGCCATGGAAAGTGTCCCGCGAACATGGGGTGTTTGATTAAATTCAGCAATCAGATTCTGCCCGGAACCGCCGGTGCCGTTGCCATCCGGGTCACCGGTTTGAGCCATGAAACCTTCAATCACCCGGTGAAACTTGAGACCATCATAAAAACCTTCTCGCGCCAGTTCCTTAATTCGATTGACATGATTGGGGGCGGCATCCGGCAATAGGTCAATCACCACGCGGCCATCTTTAAGTTCAAGATAGAGTGTGTTTTCCAAGTTCTTGTCCTCTACATAGCGTCTAATCGCCACCTAGGATCTAGGCTACTCAATCAGACCGGGTTAAATTTTCAGTTGACGTCAGCGGCGACCTGCATTGAGACGATGATGTCCGGATTGGTCACCACGCCGCCCCGAGACGATCCTTTTTTAATATTATCGACATGTTCCATACCGCTTCGCACCTGGCCCCAAACCGTATATTTGCCGTTTAAATGGCGCGCAGGGGCCAAAACGATAAAAAATTGACTGTCGGCGCTGTCGGGGTCCCCTTTTCGCGCCATAGACACCGTACCCCGGACATGGGGACTGTCACTGAACTCGGCTTTGAGATTCTGGCCCGATCCGCCGCCGCCGGTCCCGGTGGGATCGCCGGTTTGGGCCATGAATCCCTCGATCACCCGGTGAAACTTGAGACCATTATAATAATTTTGCCGGGTGAGTTCTTTGATCCGTGCCACGTGCCGGGGCGCCACATCAGGCATCAAATCGATGACGACGCGGCCATCTTTAAGTTCGAGATAAAGCGCGTTTTCAAGGTTTCCCGAAATATTGGCAGAATTGGCAGCTTCCTCTTTGGCGTCTGCCGGTGCTACCTGCGCCGAAAAAAAACCAACTAAAAAAGCCATAACCATATTCAATTTCATGTCTGTACCTTGAGTTTTTAATTTTTTTAATCAAACTGCCCCGCCTTAATAGCGCACGTAGCCGCCTTCCGGGATCGGTGGAAATACCGTTTCATGCTGGGGCGGCTCGATTGGCCATTCAGGTAACGGCATTTGCGGTGCATATGTTTGCCGATTTGCCGGGATATTTCCCGGTGTCCAAGCCGGCTCCGGTCGGTGGGTATCGGGGTAATTAGGTAAAGTATCAGGATTGTTCGAAACTGTTTGGACAGAGCGCTCAATCTGTCGTTCAAAATAACCACTGTCGCCACCCGATTGGGGTGTTTGGCGCGGAATTTCAGGCGGAACTGATGAGGGGTTCTTCTCGGGTTGCGGCGGCAAGCCGTCGTCCACATCCGCGGCTACGCTAATGGAAATAATTTTGTCGGGGTTGAGAACTTCGCCATCGTGAAAACCAGCACTGCCCTTTTTGATCGCATCCACCGACGTCATGCCGTCAATCACGCGGCCCCAGATTGTATAATTGCCGTCGAGGGCGAATTTTGGCATAAACATGATAAAAAACTGACTGTCGGCGCTGTTTTTTTCCATTCCGCGCGCCATGGAAACAGTGCCCCGCAAATGGTGGCGGTCATTGAACTCAGGCTCCATTTGCTGACCCGAGCCGCCGCTGCCATCGCCTTGCGGATCACCAGTTTGCGCCATGAATTCAGGCAACACCCGATGCCACGTTAAGCCATTATAAAAACCCTGCCGCACCAGTTCTTTCACCCGCGCCACATGATTGGGGGCGTCTTTCGGGTAGGTTTTAATGACCACGCGGCCGGTAATCAGCTCCAAATAGAGGATGTTTTCTAAATCGTGCTGGTTGGGGTCAAACTCTGCCCAGGCTGTGCCGCCTCCGAAAATGACGAAAAGCGTTCCGACGGCTATTGCACGGAAACGTGGGCTTAGCGACTTTTGCCGTGCCCAAACCTCATGCCATACCAGTTCGGAAATCGTCACTTTTGGCCTACACGCCCATAAAGACTCTTGGCCACCGTTGGCGTGACGAAACTGCTGATATCTCCGCCGAGTGAGGCGATTTCTTTGACCAGCCGGGAAGCGATAAACGAATACTTCTCCGACGCCATTAAAAACACCGTTTCGATGTTAGGATCCAGGTGTGCATTCATGCCAACCATTTGAAACTCATACTCAAAATCTGCGACCGCTCGCAAACCACGGATGACCAGTTGGGAACCCATCCGGGCTGCGAAATCGACCAACAAACCGGAAAACGGTTCAACCAATAATTCTGTACCGACATCATCGGCCAAGGGACCGAGTTCTTGATGCACCATCGCCATCCGTTCTTCCAAATTAAATACCGGGCCCTTTCCCGGATTGGTAGCAACGCCGATCACCAAACAGTCGACCAGGCGCAAGCTGCGTCTGATGATGTCCATATGACCGAGCGTGACCGGATCAAATGTTCCCGGGTACACACCCACACGTTTGCTCGCCATAGCACCCTCTTTTGTTGCGAATCAGCCGGTGGCGGGATTTCTACATGAAAATTAAGGTGGTGACGAGCCGTTCTCTTGGTCGTTCTCTTGGTCGTCGATTTCTTCGTCATCTCCGGTGTTGGCCAGCCGCGCTATCGATACCACGTGTTCGTCGTCGTTCACCCGAAAAAGCGTAACCCCTTGCGTGTTGCGACCGGCGATTCGGATATCGTTAACGGGACAGCGAATGACTTGGCCACCATCTGTCATTAAGACAATCTGATCGCTCTCGTCTATTGGAAAAGTGGCAATGACATTGCCATTCCGGTTCGAGGTTTCAATATTGATAATGCCTTGTCCGCCCCGGCCCGCGGTCCGGTATTCGTAGGACGATGTACGTTTGCCGAAGCCGTTTACGGTCATTGTCAAAACGAACTGCTCGTTGGCTGCCATTTCCTCGGCGCGTTCAGTTGTGAGCCCAAATCTTTGCGCCCCTTCATCGCGGCCCTGGCGT
>JAPYQV010000440.1 GCA_029937205.1 Alphaproteobacteria bacterium | reverse complement strand
GTCCGAGACAACGTTCAACGAGGATATCCGCGCGCTCGATGAATTGACGGCAAAATTGTGGCGGCAATGCGATCGGGTCGGCCGGCGCATGCGCAAGAACGGTGTCATCGGCCGCACGGCGACGCTCAAACTCCGCACGGCGGATTTCAGAATTCTTACCCGCTCGCGCACCCTGCCGGCGCCAACACAATTGGCGGAAATATTGTTCCAGGCGACCTTGCCACTGCTGGAGCGTGAAGCGGATGGCCGCTTGTTCCGCTTGATCGGTGTTGGGTTGAGCGGCCTCGAGCGCGCGGAGAACGCGCCGCAGGCGGAATTGTTTGGCGAGAATGACGCCCGCACGGCGGCACTTGAGAAAACCGTCGATAATTTGCGCGAGCGTTTTGGCGCCGCCGCGCCGGTTAAGGGCCGCTCACTCCGGCGCAAGTCAAAATGACGGTCGAACGGAGGGGCCGCGCCGGCGCTTGTGTGCTAAACAGCGTGCGCATGAAAATTCAGGGGACGCATGGTGACGGAAGACAGGGCGGTTGATTTCGCGGTTGATTTCAATGATGCGTTGGTCGATCGCTTGGCCGCCTGCTATTCGGGCGCCCTGCACGATACTTTGCGCGAGTTGGGCCGGACCAATTGCGTCCTGCGGCATGACATTTTGCCGCTCGAACCATCGCACAAATTGGCCGGGCGAATATTTACCGTGGCAGGTCATTTGGAGCCCGGCCTCGATGGTCACGAAACTCTGCTGCGCTGGACCGAATTCCTCTCTGCCGCACCGCCCAACAGCGTCGTCCTGTGCCAGCCAAACGATTCCACCATTGCCCATATGGGCGAGCTTTCCGCCGAGACGCTGCAATACCGTGGCGTACGCGGATATATTGTCGATGGCGGGTGCCGCGATACGACATTCATTCTGCGCATGGGCTTCCCGGTTTTCAGCCGCTACACCACGCCGCGCGATGTGGTCGGCGTGTGGGTGCCGGATCACTTCGGCGAGCCGATCGAGATTGGCGGCGTTGCCATAAATAACGGCGACTATGTGTTTGCCGACAGGGACGGGGTGGTGATCATCCCCGAAGATATGGCGGAGCAAGTCGTGAGCCATGTGGAAAAAATGATGCAGACCGAAAATTTGGTGCGCAAGGCCATTCTTGCCGGTATGGATCCGAAGGAAGCCTATTTGAAATTCGGTAAATTCTAGTGTGTCTGTCGGGTGATTGAGGAGACAATTCGTGGATTCAGTGCAAGCACAAACGGCGGCACGACGCGAGGCAATTGCGCTTCGCGCGAAAATTCGCTCGGGCAGTTTCAGCGATCAGACGGCGGGCGCAGCACCCCGTTGCGTACAGGGCAATTTGGTTATTCTGCCGACCGCCTGGGCGGATGACTTTCACCGTTTCTGCGAAGCCAACCCCAAGCCCTGTCCCTTGCTCGCCGTTTCCCGGCCGGGCGATCCGGCTCTGCCGAGCTTGGCCGAGGATTTCGATCTCCGAACCGACCTGCCACGCTACCGGATTTACCGCCATGGCGAGTTGGAGCGCGAGGCAACGGACATCAGTGATGTGTGGCAGGATGATTTCGTCGGCTTTGTTCTCGGCTGCTCCTATAGTTTCGAGGCGGCGCTCTTGGCGGGCGGTATTCCGCTGCGCCACATTGAGCTTGGCATGGGTGTGCCGATGTTCATTTCCAATATCCAAACCGTTCAGGCGGGGCCATTTGCCGGTCCGACAGTGGTTTCCATGCGCTCCATGACGCCGGAGAACGCAGAGAAAGCCGCGCAAATTACCCAAAGCTTCGAACGCGCGCATGGCGAACCTGTGCATATCGGCGATGGTCAATCGATCGGTATCGCGAATCTCATGGCGCCTGATTTTGGCGAGCCGGTGGCGCTGGCCGAGGGCGAAATTCCGGTTTTCTGGGCTTGCGGCGTCACGCCACAGATGGCGATCAAGCGGGCGCGGCCGGAAATCTGCATCACCCATGCGCCGGGGTTTATGGTAATCAGCGATATTGCCGCATCCGAACTTGCGGCGGGCAGAGGTCCGGAGATATCTTCCGCGCCTAAATCAAACTAAAAAATATCGGAGCAAAAAAATGAAGTTGATGCGCGTGGGCGCACTGGGCCAGGAGCAGCCGGCGGTGCGTATGGCGGACGGCGCCGTAATCGATGTGTCCTCTGTGGTGGACGAGTATGACGGCGCCTGGCTGGCGGCGGGCGGTATGGCGGCGCTTGAGTCGCGCCTGGCGGAAGGCGTTGATGGATTTCCCACAGTGGATATCACCACGGAGCGCGTCGGTGCCCCGATCGCGCGGCCCGGCAATATTCTGGCGATCGGCCTGAATTATGCCGATCACGCGGCGGAGGCCGGCATGGATGTGCCGTCCGAGCCTGTTCTCTTCACCAAGGCGCCCAGTTCCTATTGCGGACCCAATGATACGGTTCTTATCCCGCGCACCAGTGTGAAAACGGACTGGGAGGTCGAATTGGGTGTGGTGATCGGCAAGGAGGCCAGCTATATCGCCGATGAGGCGGCCGCGATGGATCATGTCGCGGGCTATTGCATCGTCAACGATGTCTCGGAGCGCGACTTCCAGATCAACCGCGGGCCCACCTGGATCAAGGGAAAATCGGCCAAGACTTTCTGCCCGACCGGCCCATGGCTGGTCAGCCGCGATGACATTGCCGATCCGCAGGCGCTGGCAATGAAGCTTTCGGTTAATGGCGATAGCCGCCAGGACGGCAGCACCAGTACGATGATCTTCGGCGTTGCCCATTTGGTCTGGTATCTAAGCCAGTTCTTGGTGTTGGAAGCCGGCGATCTGATTGCCACCGGAACACCACCGGGGGTCGGCATGGGCATGAAACCGCCGCAATATTTGGCACCTGGCGATGTCATGGAGCTCGAAATTGACGGCCTGGGTAAACAGCGCCAGGAGGTGGCACAGGCCTGATTGCCGAACAACGGCGTTAGGCGCTGCCCGCCGAATCTATAGTTAAAATTTAGACTAATTTAAGCATTCGAGACAATCATTGGTACATTCGCGCCGGTATTGTGC
>JAPYQV010000439.1 GCA_029937205.1 Alphaproteobacteria bacterium | reverse complement strand
ATGCAATATCGAAGGCGCCGGGCTCGGTGCTTTCCATGGTGATAATGAATTCGGTCGCGGCGACCTCGGCGGCGGCGGGCAGCAGGCGCGCGGCGAGGGCGCGGGTCGAGACGATGACGCCTTTGGCGCCGCAATCGGACAGGACATGGCGGTGGTCCCGGACGGTGTTGGTGGTATAGGCCGGCACGCTGATAGCGCCCAGCGTCATGATGGCGAGATCGGCGATCGCCCATTCCGGGCTATTCTCGGCGACGATGGCGATGCGGTCGCCCGGCGCCACACCGAGCCCGGCCAAACCCTTCGCCATGTTGCGCACGCGCCGGGCGGTGTCGCGCCACGAGAGCGCTTCATAACGCCCGTCTTTCTTGGCCCACAGAAAGGCGCTGTCGCCGCCTCTCTCAGCAATTTCGAAAAACATGTCGGGCAGGCTTTGCCATGTATCGTAACTCACACCCGAACTCCCCTTTTGATTTACGGATTGTGCTTCCCGATTTGTGACATGATAAGGCGAGAAGGTGGCCCACACCAAGCGGGCTTTGCCGTGGCGGCGCCTTGACCGCTATGATCGGGCGGCGAATAGGAGCGCCGATATCATGAACACAGAGACAGAATCATCCGTCGAGCTGGGCGAATTGCCCCATTGGGACCTCAGCGATCTTTACGCCGGCCCCGAAAGTGATGGATTGAAAGCGGATTTGGCCGAAGCACGCTCTGGCGCGCATGCTTTGAACGAAAAATACGCCGGCAAAGTGGCATCGCTTGACGGCGCCGCCTTGGGTGCGCTGGTCGGTGAATATGAAGCGGTGCAGGAAATCCTCGGCCGGGTGACGAGCTACGCTTACTTGCGCTACTGCACCAATATGGAAGACCCGGAGGTGGCGCAGTTCTTCCAGAATTTGTCCGAGGCAGCGACGGATATTTCGAGCGACCTGCTGTTTCTCACCCTCGAGCTCAATCGCATCGACGATGACGGCCTGAACGAGCGGCTGGGCGCCGCAGCGCTCGCCCATTACGCCCCGTGGTTGCGCGATGTGCGTGCCTTTCGCCCGCATCAACTGTCCGACGATCTCGAGCGCCTGTTGCACGAAAAGCAGATCTCGGGGCGTTCCGCCTGGATGCGTCTTTTTGATGAAACCGTCGCGGCCTTGCGTTTTCCGCTCGATGGTAAGGAACTGACAAGCGCCGAAGTGCTCAATCTCCTATCGGATTCCGATGAAGCCCAACGCCGTGCCGCCGCCAAATCCATCGGCCAGGTATTCGGCGACAATATCCGCACCTTCTCGCTGATCACCAACACTCTGGCCAAAGACAAGGAGACGGAAGACAAATGGCGCGAATTTGCCCGCCCCATATCGTCACGCAATTTGAGCAACCATGTTGAAGATGAAGTCGTCGACGCCCTGGTCGAGGCGGTCAAGCAATCCTATCCGCGCCTGTCGCACCGCTATTACGCGCTCAAGGCGCGCTGGATGGGGGTCGATAAACTGAATTATTGGGATCGCAACGCGCCCTTGCCGGAGGATGACGACCGCACCATTCCGTGGGCCGAGGCGGTCGATCTGGTGCTGTCCGCCTATCGCGCGTTCTCGCCAAAATTAGCCGATGTCGGTCAGAATTTCTTCGACAATGCCTGGATCGACGCGCCGGTAGCGCCGGGCAAGGCGCCCGGCGCCTTCGCCCACCCGACGGTACCGAGCGCGCATCCCTATCTGCTGCTCAATTATCAAGGCAAGGCGCGTGACGTGATGACGCTGGCGCACGAGCTTGGTCATGGTGTGCACCAGGTATTGGCCGGGCCGCAAGGGGCGCTGATGTCGGACACGCCGTTGACACTGGCGGAAACGGCCTCGGTGTTCGGTGAGCAACTGACCTTTCGCGCCCTTTTGGAGTCCGAGCAATCACCGGCACGGCGGCGCGTCATGCTGGCCGGCAAAGTCGAGGACATGTTGAACACGGTGGTGCGTCAGGTCGCCTTTTGCGAATTCGAGCGCCAGGTGCACGACCAGCGGCGCGAGGGTGAACTGACACCGGAGAGGCTCGGCGAAATCTGGCTTTCGATCCAGGGCGAAAGCCTCGGTCCGGCGCTTCAGTTTGACGATGATTACCGGCACTTTTGGGCCTACATCCCGCATTTCATCCATTCGCCGTTTTATGTCTATGCCTACGCCTTTGGCGACTGTCTGGTGAATGCGCTCTACGCCGTCTATCAGGAATCGTCAGAAGGCTTCGAGGCGAAATATCTGGCCATGCTCTCAGCCGGCGGCACGCTGCGCCACAAAGAGTTGCTGGCGCCCTTTGGCCTTGATGCGGGCAAGGCGGATTTCTGGTCGCGCGGTCTCGATATTGTTTCCGGCTTCGTCGATCAGTTAGAGGCCGAGCTCTAGAGCCGCGCCATGGCATCCGAAAAAAATCGGATGAGCGGGCGGATGCGGCGATATGCCCGCGTTGGAACAAAGGTGGGTGGCCTCGCGGCGCGCGTCGCGGGGCAACGCTATCTCGGTATGCCTACCGATTCGGCGCGTAACGCGGCTGACCTGAGCCGCACGCTCGGGGGCCTCAAGGGGCCGCTGATGAAAGTGGCGCAATTGCTCGCCACCATCCCGGACGGCCTACCGGAAGAATATATCGAGGAATTGCGCGCCCTCCAGTCCCAGGCACCGGCCATGGGGTGGGCTTTCGTGAAGCGCCGCATGGCTGCGGAACTGGGCCGGGAGTGGCGCAGCCGGTTCGCTGAATTTGATCAAGAGGCCGCCGCCGCCGCGTCTCTCGGGCAGGTTCACCGCGCGCGCGGCGCGGACGGCCAGGACCTTGCCTGCAAACTTCAGTACCCGGATATGGCGTCGACGGTGGAGGCGGATTTGCGCCAATTGAAGCTTATCTTCGCCCTCTACAAGCGTTACGACTCGGCCATTGATACGCGCGAAATTTTGCACGAACTGACGGCCCGCCTACGCGAAGAACTGGATTATCGCCGCGAGGCCGGGCATCTCGCGCTCTATGGCGCCATGCTCGAAGGAGAGGCGGGCGTGCATGTGCCTGCCGTTCTGCCTGAACTC
>JAPYQV010000438.1 GCA_029937205.1 Alphaproteobacteria bacterium | reverse complement strand
GGCTGCGGGCGCACGATTTCGATGTGACGCCATTCGAGCGTTTTGGCGAGAAGCGCCTGTCCTTCAATCATCCGACGGGGATCAACTACACATTGGTGGAGACCGACGCCGCCGGCCGCCGTGCCTTCGAAGGAGGCGATATTCCCACCGACAAAGGCATCGTCGGCATGCACGGCATTACCGTCAATGTGCGCGAGATCGAGCTCATGGATGAGTTCATGAAGAGCGCCTGGAGCAGCGAGCTTGTCGCCGAGGAAGGTGCCAGCCGGCGCTATCAAATGGGCAAGGGCGGCAGTGGCACGATTGTCGAAGTGACACACGACACCGAGACGCCGCAAGGCAGTTGGACGTTCGGCGAAGGCATCGTCCATCATTGCGCCTTCGATATCGATTCGCTGGACGACCAGACAGCGTACAAGGCGCATGTCGAAGGCATGGGCTACACGGATTTCTCCGATCGCAAGGATCGCGGTTATTTTGATTCCATCTATGTGCGCACGCCGGGCGGTCCGCTGTTCGAAGCGGCGGTATCCAAGCCCAAATCCTGGGCGGAGGACGAAGACCCGGCCCATATTGGCGAGGAAATCATGATTTCGCCGCAGTTCGAACAGGAGAGAGAGCAGATCATCGCGCAGATCGGAAAACTCGACTATTGAGCAACCGCCGTAACGTCCCGATTTCCTATCTTGTGCGTCACTGGCGTGGCGAGCTGAGCCTGCCGGTGAGCTATTTTGTCAACGGCATGCCGCTCTATGTCGCCCTCTCGCTGCTGTGGATTGCGTTCCTGTTCTCGGATTCGTCGATTGCGGAGTTAATTGCGCTGGCCATCGCTACCTTCGTAATCATTTTCTGGCAGGCCGTCGGTATCTTTCGCTCTGCCAGCAATCATGTATCCCTGGGCGGCAGCAATATTTGGTCCGGGGCAGCCAAGGTAATGGTGATTCTCAGCGTGTTGGTTTACCTGCCGTTCTTTGCCGGCATATTGGCTGGCGCTGTGAATTAACTGCTATCGCCATAGTGGGCTCCAACGGGCCAAACATTCTAAGTCTACGCTCCGTCAATCCCGAGCCACTTGGACGTCGAGCAAGGCCTGCCGGCGCTCAGTTTGTATGGCGTGGCGGGCGCGTTCGAGAGCGGCGGGCAGGTCGGCGCCACGATCGACGCGCTCGGCATAGGCGCGGCTGGCTTCGGCGACCTTGACGAAGTCGGGCGACGGCGAAAAAATGGTCAAAGGCATGACGTTCGCTTTCGCCGCCGCGCCGTCGGGGTAGAGCGCCAAGGTTGCGTGGCGCACAGCATTCCAGCCAGAATTGTTCAGCACGATGGTCAGCAGTGGCAGATCATGGGCCTCGGCAATTTGATGGCAGGCGACCGGATTGGCGAACATGTATGAGCCATCGCCCACCGTGGCCACCACCAGTCTTTCGCGCTCGGCGAGTTGAAAGCCAAGCGCTGCGGCGAGAGCCCAGCCGAGACCGCCGGAAGGTGGCTCCTGGAAATAGCAATCCGGCCGGGTCAGGGTCATGTCGGCGAGTTGACAGCCAAGCTCGGACACAATGATGGTGTCGTGTTGTTCCGAAAACGCGCCGACGCAGTGTGCGACCCAGCTCTTGCTCATGGGTTCCCTGCAGCCGTCCTTGGCGCGTTGGTGGCGCTCGGCGCGCGCCTTGTCATTGGTCCGGGCAAGCGCCGGGCGACGCGCCGCAACCGCCTCCGATTGTTTCGGCATATGCGGTGCCATGGCGGTTGCGAGTTCTTCAAGCACGTGCGCGACATCGCCCGGCAAGGCGACGTCGCAGCGAAATCCGCGCACTGGTGTGCAGGCAAACAGCGGGTCCTGGCCGATTTGAATCACCGGGCAACCGGAGGGCAGCGTGTGGTGTGCCGGTACCCAGGGGGTCAAAGCGTCTATCACCAGCACCGCGTCGGCGTCGGCAAGTTTTGCGCCGGGATCGTACCCTGCGTGCATCGGATGCTCGGTCGAGAGCGACATTTGGGTCGGCCAATACTCAACCACCGGTATGGCCCAGTCCGCCGCCAGGCGCGCCAGCGTGGCGAATCCGTCCTGGCCGCCGGGGCCGCGTTGGCCGATGATCAGCGGGCGCGCGGCGTGCGCCAAAATCTCCGCCGCACGCTCGACATCGCCCGGACGTGGCGCGGAAATTGAAGCGGCCAACGCAGGCGCTGCCGCCAGCCGCTCCAGCGAGATGGTTTCGCACAAGACCTCGCGCGGCAGGCT
This sequence comes from Alphaproteobacteria bacterium, assembly GCA_029937205.1. Classification (GTDB taxonomy): domain Bacteria; phylum Pseudomonadota; class Alphaproteobacteria; order UBA828; family UBA828; genus PTKB01. Next base: position 820 of record JAPYQV010000438.1, on the reverse strand, counting down.
CAAATAAACTGGGCCCCGGGGCAACGAATTTGCGATCGCGTGTGCCCGGTCGACGACATCGGCGGTTTGCTCGGAATCACGCAGTTCGAAATCCCACTTGGTTGCCTCGCGCACCAGGGCATGCTGATCGCGCATTTCCTGCCCCCAATTGATCGGGTTGAGCCGGCCGCCGAATCGCCCGCTCTCGGTCACCGGCGTGCGGCCGGAGCAGAGAATTGTCGGAATATTGCCGCTCGCCGCATTGAGCGCACCGATCGCGGCGTTCGCCAGGCCGACATTGGTATGCACCATGACCGCCTGGGAGCGGCCTGTGGCGAGAAAATAACCGTGCGCCATGCCCATTGCGGCGTGCTCATGAGGCGCAATGATCAGCGCGGGCAAATCCGCGCCTGGATCGCCGCCAGCCCGCGCAATGCCTTCGATGATCGGTGGAAAATCAGTGCCGGAATTGAGGAATACGTGGTCGATGCCAAGGGTTTTGAAGCGCCGTAACAGCGCTTCTCCGGTGGTGATGCTGGCTTGCTGATTGTCCATTCGGACATCATCGACTGGGGGTGAGAAGAGCACAAGCGATCTTCGTGTCGCTGCAATATGATAAGAATTTGGCGCTATCGGCCCGGTCTTATGCCATCTTCATCTTGGCTGATCTGCACAAAGATTCTTCATCGATAGACGTCTGACAAGGATTTCCATTTCGCGAAGCTTTGCTGAGCCTGTGAAATTGAAGAGACAGATGAGCAGACATTTGATTTTCGCAAGGTTGATGCATGGCGCCCTGAGTCAGCGCATCGGCCTCTTTTTCCAGCGCCGCCACGGCCCG
>JAPYQV010000437.1 GCA_029937205.1 Alphaproteobacteria bacterium | reverse complement strand
ACGGTAAGTTTCGCCGCGATCAGGATGAACCGCTTTGCGGGATTCTTGGATTTTGGGCTTAATTGTGCTGCGGTCATGAATATAACTTGATTGCACGCCGCCCGGAGTTTACTCGGATCAAGCCGCGCAAGCCAGAGAACTTGTCGGCACGGCGGCAATCAGAAAGGAAAACCGGTTTGGCAGCATCATGAGACAGTGGTACGTGGTCCATTGCCGGGTTGGTTCGGAGCAACGCGCCGAAACCAATTTGGTGCGCCAGGAATATGAAGTCTGGCTGCCGATGTACCACAAAACCCGGCGTCATGCGCGCCGGGTGGAGAGCGTGCTGCGGCCGCTGTTTCCGCGATATCTGTTTGTCCACATTGATCTCGACAGCCAGCCGTGGCGGCCCATTCTCTCGACGTTCGGCGTCCATACCATTGTTTCCGACGCCGATGGTCCGCTCGCTATCGGTGACGATATTGTTGCCGGACTCATCGCCCGGGCCGGTGACGACGGCGTCTTCGAAATCACTCGTGGTGCCATGACGCCCGGCGATCAAGTGCGCATTCAGGGCGGGCCGATGGCCGATCTCGAGGGCGTTTTTCAAGCCGAGCTCGATTCCGACCGGGTGTTGATCCTGTTGAAACTCATGGGCCGCGAGGTACGGGTATCCGTCGAGGGCGGCGATGTCGAGCCGATCTGATGGCAGACACCTCATGAGGCAAGAAAGTCCTGGAATCTACGGGCCACCTCGGCGGGCTTGATGGTTGGCCGGCCGAGCGGGCTCATGGAGCCCGGCGCCATGCGGAGATGTATGAGGTTTGGTTTTGGACCGGCCAATGCCGCGTGCAAGCAATCGTTAAACCCTGCCAGCGTGTCGCAGAGATAGCTCGTCCGGTAGCCGCAGGCTTGCGCCGTGGCGGCGAAGGAGACAACCGGTGACACGGTCGCCTGGCCGCCGGTCGAATCATGCACACCATTGTCGAGAATAAGATGCACAAGATTTTCCGGCGCGTAGGCACCGATGGTGGCAAGCGCGCCCATTTTCATCAACGCCGCGCCGTCGCCGTCGATGACGATGACCGGACGCGTGGTGTTAAGTGCGACGCCCAATCCCATGGCGCCGGCGCAGCCCATGGAGCCGACCTGATAGAGTTGCTGCGCGCGGTCGTTGAGGGTGAACAATTCGCGCCCGGTCTTTCCAGTGGTGGCGATGATGGCGGCCGCCTCGGGTGCGAGCGCGAGCACAGCCTCCAGCGCCGCCGCGCGGGCCGGCCGGGCATCGCCGGTCGTACGGTCGTCGAGCTCGCCTGGCGGTGGCACGGGTGGTGCCGGCTGATTGAGCGGTTCCATCTCCACCGCGCCTTTTTGCATGATTAAGGCGGACGGCAGGCCGCTTTCCGCCATGTGGGCATCGGCAATTTCGAGCGCATTCTCGATCTGGTTTTCCGCGCTCGGAAATGGCGCGTGCGGCACGCGGATGACATCCAGCATGGCGCCGGTAATCTCGCCCATCAATTCATGCTGCGGCTCGTCCTTCAGGCCCGGCTGGCCGCGCCAGGTGACAATCACCAAACAGGGGATTCGAAACGGCCAGTTGAGCGAGGTCAGCGGGTTGATCATATTGCCAAGGCCGGAATTCTGGCACATGACAACGCTCTTGCGTCCGGCCAGCCAGGCGCCGGCGGCAATCGCCACCGCCTCGCCCTCGCTTGCCGCACCGACATAATTGAGCTTGGGGTCGGAGATCACCCGGTTGATGAGAGGCGTCAGAAAGGAGCACGGCACGCCGCAGTAAAAGTTAAAACCGCGCGCCCTGGCGGTCTCTAGAAAAGCATCCGCCGTGATCATTCGTTTTGCCGGATCAGACCAGATTGCGCGCTTTGGCCAGATCGAAGGCGTCATCCACGTCCAGCCAATGGCCGGTTATGTAAAGCGCTTCGATTTGTTCGCCGCGCGCGATCAGGCGATTGAGCAGTGCCGGCAGGTCAGCTGTGTTGAGCGAGCCGTCTGCCGCCATGTCCTTTAATTCCTGCCGCACCACTGCCGCGCCCTGCGCGCTTAGTTTTATCAGGCCGATAAATTCGCCGGAGGGGTCGCCAATGTTGTGCGCGCGGTCGCCAGCAGACAGGATGGCGTTGAGCAAGACCGGTTCTTCGTCGAGATAGTCTCCGGTAAAAGGCCGACTGCAGCGCACCAAATCGACCGCGCGTGCCGCCGCGCGGCTTTCGGCAGCACGCCAGCGGGCATCGACCACGGCGCAGATATCGCCCTTGGCGCTCAGCAGGTTTTCGAGGATATGCGGGCGAAACAGGATATCGCCATAGGAGAGAATGCACGGGCCATCCAACTGATCCGATGCACAGGCCAGCGACGCGGCCTCGCCGGTGTCGGCAAAATTTTCATTGTCGAAGGCACGTATATTGGCCAGGTCGATGGTTTCCTTGTGGTAGCCGCGCACCACGCTGATGTCATTTAGGCCGCCTTGGTTGAGCGTGCTAATGAGGCGATGGAGGAGTGGCCGGCCGCGAATATCGAGCATGCATTTCGGCAAGCGCTCGGTCAGTGGCCCGAATGCGGTACCGCGCGAGGCGGCGAGGACGATGCCCTTGAAATCGCCGCCCTTGGGCTTCAGGTAGCGCGCCTCGGCGGCGGCCAGTTCGCCCTGACCGACAATGCTGAACACCTCTTTGACACTCGCGACATTGCCTTCCACCGAATTCAGCGATTGTTCCTCCATAATGCGCCGGCTGGTTTCGCGCATGGCGCTCAACGACGCGCGCAGATTATGGTTGGCCCAGATCACCAGTGAGATATCGGCGTCGCGGAAGGCGTCGGTCGGCGTCGTGTAATACATCGTCGGCACGATCACCAGCGGACAGCGCCCGGCCCACTCTTTGCTGAAGGTGAGAATTTCATCGGCGTCGGATTTTTTCGAATGGATCAGAATGCCGTCGGCGCCGGCGGCGTGATAGGCCTCGGCGCGGCGTAGCGCCTCCTCCATGCCCCAGCCGGAGATGAGCGCTTCGACGCGGGCGATGAGCTGAAAATCCGCATCGCCCTGGCTGTCCTTGCCGGCCTTGATGCGGCCGGAAAATTCCTCCATATCGG
>JAPYQV010000436.1 GCA_029937205.1 Alphaproteobacteria bacterium | reverse complement strand
GCCTAATCATGAATAATTACCCCTTCCATCAACTACAAGCGGCAACGGCGCGTTTTGCCATCACGGTTATCAGGTGGGCGCGGTATTCCGCGTCCGCATAATGGTCGTCGTTGAGATTGTCAGCGGCAACATTTATGCCCTCAATGGCGCTTGGTGAGAAATCGTCGGACAGTGCTTGCTCCATCTCCGATACACGGAATACACAATCCTTGGCGCCTGTGACCGCGACCCGCACGGCACCCCCTTGCGATGAGACCATGACCGCGACAATGGCAAAGCGCGACGCCAGATTGGCGAACTTCGACCATCCGGCCTTGTCGGGCACGGGAAAGCTCACCGAGGTGACAATTTCGCCGCTATTGAGCGCGGTCTCGAACAGCGAGACGAAAAACTCATCCGCCGGGATATCGCGTTCGCTGGTGTGCACGGTGGCGCCTAGGCCGACCAGGCCGGCGGGATAATCGGCCGCCGGGTCGTTGAAGCAGATCGAGCCACCGATGGTGCCGCGGTTTCGCACTTGCACGTCGCCGATGCCGCCAGCGAGTTCCGCCAGCGCCGGAATGGCGCCCTGGACATCAGCCGATGCAGCGACTTCCGCATGGCGCGTCATCGCCCCGATGGTGAGCGTATCGTCGGTCAACGTGATGCCGCTGAGCTCCGTCAGCCCGTTTAAATCGACAAGGTCCGACGGCGACGACAGGCGGAGTTTCATCGTTGGTATAAGGCTCATGCCACCGGCCAACACATTGGCGTCGGGTGATTTTCGCAGTTTTTCCGCCGCCTCTTCGACACTGGCCGCAGGATCATAAGTGAATGCATACATGAGGTAAGCCTCCCTGGGGCGGTGCCGTCAGCCGGTCATGGCTTTGGCGCCTGCCGCGATCGCCTTAACGATATTGTGGTAACCGGTGCAGCGGCAAAGATTGCCTTCGAGCTCATGACGAATAACTGCCTCGGAGGGATTATTGTGGCGCGATGCGATATCGAGCCCCATCATCACCATTCCGGGCGTGCAAAAGCCGCATTGCAGGCCGTGCTCCTCCCGGAACGCCGCCTGCATGGGATGCAGCGCGCCGTCCGCGCCGACTCCCTCGATGGTTTTGATGTCGGCCCCGTTCAGTTGCACCGCGAATATCGTGCAGGATTTGATCGGTGTGCCGTTGACATGAACCGTGCAGGCGCCGCATTGGCTGGTGTCGCATCCGACATGGGTGCCGGTCAGCTTCAAATTCTCGCGCAGGAAATGTACCAGGAGCGTTCTCGGGTCCAGCTCTGCGGATACCGCCTCGCCATTCACCGTCATGTTGACTTGATTGCTGGACATATTGTGCCTCTCTGTCGCTAATTTCTCGCTACGCTTATTGCGCTTCTTGGATCGCCCGCCAGACTTTATTCGGCGTCATGGGCTGGGTGATTTGCCGCACGCCCAAATGCCACAGCGCGTCGATGACGGCGTTGCTGACACAAGCGGGTGCGCCGATCGTGCCGCTCTCGCCCGCGCCCTTGATGCCGAGCGGATTGCTCGGCGCCGGTGTCACCACCGTTTCAACGCCGATCGCTGGAATGTCGCCGGCGCGCGGCATGGCATAGTCCATAAAGGTGCCGCTGATATATTGGCCGGAGCCTGCATCGTAGAGGCATTCTTCCATCAGTGCCTGCCCGATGCCCTGCACCAGCCCGCCATGGATTTGTCCTTTCACGACCATCGGGTTGACGAGCGTCCCGACATCGTCAACCGCCCAGTAATCGCGCAGCTTCACGCCGCCGGTGTCGGCATCGACCAGAACCACGCAGATATGAATCGCCGAGGGGTAATTGCAATCGGTCGGGTCATAAAAATGAGTCTCTTCCAATCCGATTTCGAGGCCCTCCGGACGGTCGCCGCGATGATAGGCGGCGTTGGCGACCTCGGCATAGCTGAGCGTGCGATCGGTGCCTTTGACGCTAAACATGCTCTCGGAAATCTCGATATCGTCCGGCGCGCATTCGAGCATGTGCGCCGCCAGCATCTTTGCCTTGACCGTCACCTTGTCGGACGCCACCGCCACCGCCATGCCGGCGGTCGACAGCGAGCGCGAGCCCCAAGTGCCGATACCGAAAGGCACGCGGTCGGTGTCCCCTTCGACCAGTTCGAGATCGTCGATATGAACGCCCAGCCGGTCCGCGGCGATCTGCAACCAGGTCGTCTCATGCGCCTGGCCGTGCGAATGGCTGCCGGCGAATACGGTGATCTTGCCGCTCGGGTGCACGCGCACACTGGCGACGTCGTAACAGCCAATTTTCGCGCCCAGTGAATTCATCATCTTCACCGGCCCGGCGCCTGCCATATCAAAAAAGCAGCTGCTGCCGATACCCATCAGCGTGCCCTGTTCGCGAAGGCGCGCCTGCTCCTGCCGCAAATCCCCATACTTGCTGGATTTCCGGATGGACGCATAGAGCGCCGGCAAATCGGCGACGTCATAGGTAATTCCGACTGCCGTCTGATAGGGAAAATTTTCCGTCGGGATGAGATTTCGCTCACGTAAATCGAGCGCGTCGATGCCCAGTTCCTTGGCGCCGTTCTCGATCAAGCGCTCGACCTGGTAAACCGCTTCAGGGCGCCCCGCGCCACGATAGGCGTCGACTGGCGTGGTGTGCGTGTAGACGCCTTTGACGTGCGTGTGGATGGCGGCAATGTCATAGCCACAAGACAACAGGCAAAAGTGATAGGCGTTGGTGATGCTCGCCTGGAACTGGCTCTCATAGGCGCCGAACGCGCCCAACGTTTCAAAACTCATGGCCAGAATCTTGCCGTCCGCGTCGAACGCCATGCGTCCGACCGTGTAATGGTCCCGTGCATGGGTGTCCGATACCAGCGCCTCCGAGCGCGTGCCGGTCCAGCGCACCGGACGCCCGACAATCTTCGAGGCCCACAGCACCGTCGGCTCTTCCGGATAGTGATAGAGCTTCATCCCGAACCCGCCGCCGACATCGGGCGCAATGACGCGGCACTTGTGCTCGGGAATCTGCAACGACACCGCGAGATGCATGCGTTCGAGATGCGGCGACTGGGTGGCCGCCCACAGCGTGTAGTAATCCTTTTGAACATCGTAATGGCCGAGAT
>JAPYQV010000435.1 GCA_029937205.1 Alphaproteobacteria bacterium | reverse complement strand
GAAAGGCGAATTCGGCGTTTATCTGGTGTCCGATGGCAGTAACAAGCCCTATCGCTGCAAAATTCGCGCGCCCGGATATGCCCACCTGCAGGCACTGGAATTTGTCAGCCGTGGTCATATGCTGGCAGACGCCGTGGCAAACCTCGCGAGTATGGACATCGTTTTCGGGGAGATTGACCGTTGAGCGCAGGCAGCCAAAAGTTTGAATTTTCGCCCGAGAATGTAGCGCGGGCAGAAGCCCATATAGCGAAGTATCCCGAAGGCCGGCAGGCCAGTGCGGTGTTGCCCTTGCTTGACCTGGCGCAGCGCCAGAACGGCGGCTGGGTTTCGCGCGGAGCCATGACCTATATCGCCGACATGTTGGGAATGGCGGAGATACGCGTCTATGAGGTTGCCACCTTCTACACCATGGTGAATTTGCAGCCGGTGGGGAAATATCTGATTCAGCTGTGTCGGACGACTCCTTGCTGGCTGTGCGGTTCGGATGATTTACGCGATGCGTGCAAGGATGTGTTGGGCATCGGCGTTGGCGAATCCACCGCAGACGGTATGTTCACGCTGGTTGAAGTGGAATGCCTGGGCGCTTGTGTCAATGCGCCCATGGTTCAAATCAACGACGATTTCTATGAGGACCTCTCGGCCGGGCGCATGAAGGAAATATTGGACATGTTGCGCCGCGGTGAGCAGCCGCCGACGGGATCTCAAACTGGGCGCCAGACGTCTGCGCCGATCACCGGCGCCACCACGCTCACTGACGTCGGGAGCGCATGATGCTAAGCGATTCAGACCGCATCTTTACCAATCTGTATGGCGCCCATGATTGGCGCCTTGCCGGCGCGCGCGCGCGCGGCGCCTGGGACGGCACCGGTGAATTGATCGCCAAGGGGCACGATTGGCTTGTCGATCAGATGAAAGAATCAGGTTTGCGCGGGCGCGGCGGTGCCGGCTTTCCGACCGGTCTCAAATGGTCGTTCATGCCCAAGGAGCCGGATCCAAGACGGCCGCATTATCTTATCGTCAACGCCGACGAGTCCGAGCCCGGCACCTGCAAGGACCGCGATGTCATGCGGCATGACCCGCATCTCCTGGTCGAGGGCTGCTTGCTTTCCGCCTTCGCCATGCGCGCGAATGCAGGTTACATCTATATTCGCGGCGAGTTCTTTCGCGAGGCGCAAAATTTACAGATTGCCATCGACGAGGCTTATGAAGCCGGTCTGATTGGCAAAAACGCCTGTGGCTCCGGATGGGATTTCGATCTCTATTTGCACCGCGGCGCCGGCGCCTATATTTGCGGTGAGGAAACCGGCCTCTTGGAAAGCCTCGAAGGTAAACCGGGGAAACCCCGCCTAAAGCCACCCTTTCCAGCCGGCGCCGGGCTCTATGGTTGCCCCTCCACGGTGAACAATGTGGAGACCCTCGCCGTCGTGCCGGATATTCTCCGGCGCGGTCCGGATTGGTTTTCCGGGCTCGGCCGGCCGAAGAATGTCGGGTCCAAATTGTTTTGCATTTCGGGGCATGTGAATCAGCCCTGCAATGTGGAAGAAGAGATGGGAATCCCGCTGCGTGAGCTGATCGAGAAACATGCTGGCGGTGTCCGCGGTGGTTGGGACAATTTGCTTGCGGTCATTCCTGGCGGTGCTTCGGTTCCGCTGTTGCCGAAATCCATATGTGACGATGTGCTGATGGATTTTGATTCGCTGGTCGCCGAAAAATCCGGCCTCGGCACGGCCGCCGTGATCGTGATGGACAAATCGACCGATGTGATAGAGGCGATTGCCCGGCTGTCTCACTTCTACATGCATGAAAGTTGCGGCCAGTGTACGCCGTGCCGCGAGGGAACCGGTTGGGTCTACCGATTGATGCAGCGCCTGGTGACCGGCGACGCCTCGGTGGATGAAATTGATCTGTTGTCGAATGTGGTGGACCAGATCGAGGGCCATACGATTTGCGCTCTCGGCGATGCGGCGGCGTGGCCGGTTCAGGGCCTGATCCGGCATTTCCGGGGTGAGATGGAGCAACGCATATTGGCCCGCCAGGGCATTTCGAGCGGTGCCGATGCACCGCGCGCGGCGTGAGGATTTAAATCAATGCCGAAACTCACAATCGATGGCGTCGAACTAGAAGTCGAGGATGGCTGGACGATTCTGCAGGCGTGCGAGCAGGCCGGCGCCGAAGTGCCGCGCTTTTGCTATCACGACCGTCTGTCGATCGCTGGAAATTGCCGCATGTGCCTGGTCGATCTGGAAAAGTCGCCCAAGCCAATTGCCTCCTGCGCCATGCCGGTGGGCGAAGGCATGGTGATCCACACCAACACGGAAGAGGTCAAGCAGGCGCGCGAAGGGGTGATGGAGTTCCTGCTCATCAACCACCCGCTCGATTGCCCGATATGCGATCAGGGCGGTGAATGCGACTTGCAGGATCAGGCGATGGCCTATGGCCGCCATTTCAGCCGCTATGACGAGCACAAGCGCGCTGTTAAAAATAAAGACGTCGGCCCACTGATCGAAACCATCATGACGCGCTGCATTCACTGCACGCGCTGCATCCGATTCGCCGATGAAATTGCCGGCGTCGAGGAATTCGGCGCGGTGTTTCGCGGCGAGCATATGGAGATCGGCACCTATGTCGAGAAGGCCATCTCTTCCGAGCTGTCTGGTAACATGATCGATTTATGCCCGGTCGGCGCGCTGACATCCAAGCCCTTTGCATTTACGGCGCGTTCCTGGGAACTGCGCAAGACGGAAAGCATCGATGTGCTTGATGCGGTGGGCTCCAACATCCGCATTGATTCCCGCGGCGGCGAAGTCATGCGCATCGTTCCGCGTCTCAATGAAGATGTGAACGAGGAGTGGATTTCCGATAAATCGCGCTTTGCCTGTGACGGTTTGAGCAAACGCCGGTTGGACCGGTGCTACGTGCGCCGCAATGGAAAGCTTGAAGAGGCGAGCTGGCCGGAGGCATTTAGCACCGCCGCGACGGCGCTGAAGGGAATTTCCGGCGATCAGGCTGCGGCGATTGCCGGAGACCTTGCCGATTGCGAATCGATGACCGCGCTCAAGGATTTGATGACCGGGCTGGGCTCAAGCCATATGGATTGCCGCCAGG
>JAPYQV010000434.1 GCA_029937205.1 Alphaproteobacteria bacterium | reverse complement strand
GATCTGTTGCTTGGTGCCGATGGCATCCATTCCCGCGTGCGCAAAATTCTCTATCCCGATGAAGGCTTGCCCAAATTTTCCGGCATCACCATGTGGCGCGGCGTGACCGAACGGGAGCCATTTCTCGACGGCCGCACCATGATCGTCGCCGGCACCTGGCACAAACGCATGGTGATCTATCCCATATCCGAGAAGGCCCGCGGCCAGGGCCGTTCCCTGGTCAATTGGGTGGCCGAAATTCGCGACGAGAATAAAATTATCAGAAAGCGCGACAATTGGAGCCGGGTTGGAGACAAAGCGGATTTTCTACCGGCGTTTCAAGATTGGCACTTCGACTGGCTCGATATTCCGCGCCTGATTGAAGAGAACGAGACGGCATATGATTTTCCCATGGTCGACCGGGAGCCCTTGAAGCGCTGGAGTTTTGGCCGCGTTACGTTGCTCGGCGATGCCGCCCATCCGATGTATCCGAGCGGATCGAACGGCGCCGCGCAGGCCATTCTCGACGCGACGGCGCTGGCCAACATTCTCGTCAAGGCGGGCAATATTGAGGACGCCTTAATCGATTATCAGAACGAACGCATGGCGCCGACGACAAACGTGGTGCTTTCGAACCGCGATTTCCTGGCCGAACGGGTCCTTGACCTGGTGGAGGAGCGTTGCCCTGAAAATTGCCAAAACATTCAGGACTTCGTTTCAAATGACGCGTTGCAGCAGTTCTCGCGCGAATATCAGCGCATTGCCGGCTTCGACAAGGAATCGCTCGATGCCAAGGACCGTCTCGATAGCACCTGACTCAAATTTCCGCTATTCAGGATTTTCAAAATTGGCGGGAAAATCCTCCGGCACATCCGACCCCATACATATAGCGAATCTTCCAACGGCCAGTCTTTCGGTTGCCATTCCATATCGGCCGGGATGTAATCGATATCGCAGAAATACTCAGCCAGGCCACCCCACGGGTCGCGGATATAGTGGAAGAAATTCGAGCCGATCACATGACGGCCGAAGCCCCAGCCATCGCGATCGCCCTTGGCGATCATCTGGCGGCCGCCGAGGCCAACTTCATCGATATTCGCAACCTCGAAACTGGCGTGATGAAATCCGGGCTGCTTACCTGACAGAAAAGCGAGGACATGATGATCGCTGCCGCCCGGACAATGCAAAAAACCGACCACATCCCCGGCACGGTCGCTGAGGCGCATGCCGAGCACAGCAGTGAAAAAATCGATCTGACACTGCAAGTCAGTGGTGAATGTCAGAACATGTCCGAGGTGCCGTGGCTTGACCGCCATATCGCGCGGCGGATATCCGCGTAAGCCCAGCCGCGTATAATGCCCCGGCGTATTGATACGCCATTCCGGCGCCTCGGCCCAGGGCGCGGCCTCAGCCGCGCATACATTGATGAGCGTCCCTTCAGGGTCATGAAACCACAGCCCCTCGCCCGCTGCCTGAGCGGGTGGGTCCGACAATTTAGTGCCACTCGTTTCCACTGCCTGCTTTAGATTCCCGAGTTCGCCCTCCGGCGCGGCGAAGCAGATGTGGTGTAATTTCCGGCGCGGCCCTTCGATCTTAAAGCGGCGGTTATTATTTACTTCGATCGCCATATTTGGAGCGCGACGTGAGTACCGGTTTGCCATTGCAATAGAGCTTCACTCTTAATCCTCCCGTCACGTGCCCATACCGAAGGGTCATATTGATTTTTGTTTTAAAATCATTTGCTCCGCACCGCTCCGAGTCAAGGGCTTTGTTCGTATAACAAATATATGTTCATATAACGAACATAATTACAGGCCGGTAGACGCTGTATTTTGCTTTAAAATGTGGGGAAGATTAAAATTTAACGCCGTCCAAGCGGCACGACCATGGGTGAAATCGGATGGCTTACGATCGTTTGAAGTAGCGCCTCGACGCCGGCGAAACCGTGATTATGGATGGCGGCTCCGGCGATGGTGCCGAATAAGTCGCGGCCATCGTGCGCCACCCGGCAGAACACATGATTGGCGACCTCGACGAACTTGCGGCATTGACCGCGGTCGAAGCCTTGCAGCCAAAATACCGCAAGGAAATTTAGAACCGGCGCGATGCCATTGACCGCGGGTTCCGCGAAATATTGCAAGAAGGCATTGCTGACGGAAATGTGCGAAACTGTGATGTTCGCATGGCCGTATTTCGGATAATTGGAGCGCTCAATTGGATTCCCAAATGGTTCTTGCCATACGATGCAGTGACGCCGCACCGTATGGCAGAAATGTTCAGCGACTTCGTGATCAATGGTGTGGCGGCACAAACGCCGCCGCGGTGACAACAGGATAACTGAGGAGAATTAAGGTGCAAAAGGTCGTTATCGCGGGAACCGGTATGACGGATTTTGGCCGCTTTCAAGAATCGAGCCTTCGGGCGCTGGCCGAGGTGGCCGTCAAATCGGCTCTATCCGATGCCGAATGCACCACCTCCGAAGTCGGCATGGTGTTTTTCGGCAACGCCGCGGGCGGCCTGTTGACCGGGCAGGAATGCGTACGCGGCCAGGTCGCGCTGCGCCACACCGGCCTGCTGGGAAAGCCGATCGTCAATGTTGAAAATGCCTGCGCCTCCTCATCCTCGGCGTTTCACTTGGCCTGGCTGGCGGTCGCCTCTGGACAATGCGACGTGGTGCTCGCCATTGGCGCTGAGAAAATGAGCAATGCGGACCGCACAATTCCCCTGAAGGCGCTGGAGGCCGCTGCGGATCTCCAGGAACTTGCCGAGCTCCAGGCACGCATCTCACCGGATGGCGCCGGCACCGGCTCGGTTTTCATGGACCTCTACGCCGATATTGCACGCGCCTACATGGATCGTACCGGCGCAAGTGCTGAGGATTTCGCCAGCGTTTCGGTGAAGCAGCGCCAAGCCGGTGCGCTCAACCCGCATGCCCAATTCCGCCAGGCGGTCACGGCAGAGGAAGTATTGGCGAGCAAGATGATTGCCGATCCGCTACGGCTCTTTATGTGCTCTTCCATCGGCGATGGCGCGGCGGCGCTGGTGTTGATGAATGCCGATTATGCCGCGCGCAAAAACATAGTTCCGGTTGAAGTGTTGTCCTCCGTGATGCGCTCGGGACAAGGCGACGACCCCTTCC
>JAPYQV010000433.1 GCA_029937205.1 Alphaproteobacteria bacterium | reverse complement strand
CGCTATACGGATCCTCAATTTTGGCCGCGCGACGCCCGAGATTGAGGCTGCGTTACCGCCCGATACACGCCATTGGCTTGAGCGCTTCGTCGCCGGCGTCAACCATTGCCAAGACGTCATACAGACTCTGCCGCATGAATTTCGCATATTCGGACTGAAGCGAAAGCCGTGGAGCGTTAGCGATATTATTGCCACCGGACGCCTGGCCGCGAGTGATGTCAGCTGGTTGATATGGTTCCAGCTGTGGAAATTGCGGACGCGCGATAACTGGCCCGAGTTATGGCGCGGTTTGCTGCGCGAAGGCGGCAACGCCATGACCGACGCCGGCGATCCGGATAGCGACGACGAGCTTGGCCTCTTAAGCGACCTGTTGGGCGGCATGAGCCGCTCGGGCAGCAATTCAATTGCCGTTTCACCTGCACGGTCCAAGAATGGCCATGCCTGGATCGCCAGCGACCCGCATCTCGGATTTATGCTGCCCAATTTATGGCTCCTGGCCGGCGTCAAATCACCCTCCTATCATATGGTGGGGATGATGATACCGGGGCTGCCCTTTGTCGCTGTCGGGCGCAATCCGGATATCGCCTGGGGCGGCACCAATTTACGCGCCGCTTCGAGCGATCTTTTCGATGTCTCAAAATTAGCGCCGGCAGAGATAACCCGGCGCGAGGAAAGTATCCGCGTGCGCTGGTGGTTCAACCGCCATGTGACGGTGCGCGACAGCGCCCACGGCCCGGTTATGTCCGATTTCCCCCTGCTGGAACCTATCGACGGCGAAGCCATTGCGCTACGCTGGGCAGGCCATTATGTCAGCGACGAATTTTCCGCCATGCTGCGCGCCAATCGGGCGAAGAATTGGGACGAATTTGTTACCGCCTTCGAAACATTTTCCATATCGGCGCAAAACATGGTGTACGCCGATGCCACCGGCAATATCGGCAAACTGATAGCCGCGCAGCTGCCCACACGTGAACCGGGGCTACCACCATTTTTGCATGACCCCAAATCCGACGCCGCCGCCTGGGATAAAATGATCGGCGTGCGCGAGCTGCCAATGAGCTACAATCCGGAATGCGGGTTTGTCGCCTCGGCCAATAATCGTCCACCGGAGACAGACGTGCCGATCGGTTATTTTTTCTCGCCGGGGTCCCGCGTCACCCGGCTCACAGCACTCCTCGAGTCTAATCAAGGTATCACATTTGAGGATTTGCTCGCGCTGCAAACCGATGTGCTGGAACCGACCGCGATAGCGATCAATCAGGCCTTCACAGCGGCGGTCGAGCGCCATGGCCTGGTAGACCATTTGACGCCTGCCGCCCGCACGATAGTTCAATCGATTGCGAAATGGGATGGCCGCTATTTTGCCGACTCGTTGGAGCCGGTTGCCTTTGAGGCCACCTTTTTTCACTTCCTGCGGCGATTTTATACGCCGCGCTTGGGCGAAGAAGGCTTGCATGCCTTTACGTCGGCCGCCGACTTTGCCCGCACGGTACCGCGCGACATAAGAGAAGCAGACGCTGCCGTGATTTCGCGGGCGATTTCCGGAGCGCTGGAGGATGCGGTGCCCATCGTGAAGAAATTTGCGACCTGGGGAGACATGCACCGCCTGAGATTGCGCCATCCCTTGGGCGTGCTGCCGGTCATTGGCAGCCGCTTCACCGCCGCTGAATTCCCGAGCGGCGGGTCGCGCCAAACCGTGATGAAAACCAACCACGCACCGACCGATCAAAAACATTTCGCCGGCTATGGCTCACAGGCGCGGCATATTTCAGATATGTCCGATCCGGATGAGAATTATTTCGTTCTGCTCGGCGGCCAGGACGGCTGGCTTAACAGCTCGACATTTTTAGACCAGGTGAAACTTTGGCGGACGGGTGAATATATTAAAATTCCGCTGCGCCCCGAGAGCGTACGCAAAGCCTTCACCCGGCATATGAAACTCAAGCCAGGTAATTAGGGCACGACCGATCAGAGTGGCGGAAAATTCTGCTGCCAGTGGCGGGCGATATCGATGCCGCGGCAGAGCCAAACATCATCATGGTTTTGCACATGTTCGACAAAGCGCTTAAGCGCCTGAAAGCGGCCCGGCCGGCCAACCAAACGGCAATGCAGGCCGATATTCATCAGGCGGGGGAAATGCGCCCCTTCTTCATAGAGCACGTCGAAACTGTCACGTAAGTAGGCGAAATACGGCTCGCCCCAATCGAAGCCCGGCGAGGTGGTAAAACGGTGATCGTTGATATCCGCCGTGTAGGGGATGACAAGCTGCTGCTTGCCGCCCTCACTCAGCCAATAAGGTAGCTCGTCGGCGTAGCTGTCCTGGCTATATTCGAAGCCACCCTCCTCGGCGATCAGGCGCAGCGTGTTTTCGTTGCGCCGCCCGAGAAAATGACGGAGCGGGCGCGCCCCGGTCACCTCGGTGTGCAATTCGATGATCTTGAGGATGTGCTCGCGTTCTTCCGCCTCGGCCATGCCGTGATGATCGATCCAGCGATAGCCATGGCTGGCGACTTCCCAATCCGCGCCCAGCATGGCGGCAACCGCGTCGGGATTTCTCGAGAGCGCCATGGCGACGCCAAACACCGTGATTGGCACCTCTCGTTGGGTGAACAGCCGGTGCAGCCGCCAAAAACCCACTCGGCTACCATACTCATACTGCGATTCGACCGGAAGATAGCGCTCTCCCTCGCGCGACGGCACAAAGCCGAACTCCGTCAACAGGGATTCGGAACCGGGATCGCCGTGCAGAATATTGTTCTCCGCACCCTCTTCATAATTGATCACGAATTGCACCGCGATACGGGCGCCGTTCGGCCATTTCGGATGCGGCGGATGCTGGCCATAGCCGATCATATCGCGCGGATAGTTCTCGCTCACATCGTGTTCCTCCGTGACCGCGCAATTCGCTAGTCGTTGGCGCCCTCGTAGCGCGCAAACCGGACATCGCAGGTAATGCCGTGGGCCAACATGCCCTCGACCTCGCATTGCCGCGCCAGCACCGGCGCAATGGCGCGGCTGGCCGCCGGCTTGAGCCGCTGATAGGTCACCGTTTTGATGAACTTCCCGACCCAGAGACCGCCGGTATAGCGTGAGGCACCGTTGGTCGGCAGGGTGTGGTTG
>JAPYQV010000432.1 GCA_029937205.1 Alphaproteobacteria bacterium | reverse complement strand
CATTTGTACAGACAATGGCCCGCCTCTCATTTCAGCTGTTGGCGATGCACGCTTCGCATCGTCTTCTGGCAAGCGCGGCCTAGACAAGGCCACGGATGTGGTGGTCCGGCGCTTGAGGCAAATTACAACGGGGAATTCTAATGACCCGTTGGTACAATTGGGCTCTTACTGCCAGCCCACCCGGTCTGCGATGCGCACCACTTCGGCATTGTGCTTGCCGAGCAACGACAGTTCCAAATCATCGGCCTTGAACTCGCCCCACGACGCCACAACCGGCGCCAACGCGATGCCGTCGCGAATGGGATACTCGTTGACGGTCCCGGCATAGATCTCCTGCGCCGCGTCGCCGGCCAGGAATTCGATCAGCTTGATGGCGTTGTCGAGGTTTTTGGCGCTCGCCGTGACCGCCGCACCGCTAACGTTCACATGTGTCCCAACACTATTTTGATTGGGCCAAATGATCGAAACCGCAGCCGCGGCGGCGCTGTCGTTTTCGTTATTCGAACCGGTCAGGCGCGCCAAATAGTAGGTATTGGCCAAGGCGACATCGCATTCGCCCGAAGCAACCGCACGAATTTGATCGCGGTCTCCGCCGGCCGGCTTGCGGGCGAAATTAGCCGACAATCCGGCCGCCCATTGCTCCGCCGCCGCGACGCCATGATGAGCGATAAAGGAAGCGATGTGGGATTGATTGTAGATGCTGTTTGACGAGCGCACGCAGATCCTGCCGCGCCATTTCGCGTCCGTCAGATCCTCATAATCGGTCAATTCGCCGGGGTCCACGCGGTCATTGGCGATGATGATCGGGCGCGCCCGGAGCGAAAGCCCGTACCAATAGCCGTCCGGCTCGCGGTATTGTTCCGGCACCAGGGTATCAAGCAGTTCCGAACGAACGGGCTGCAGAACGCCGGCTTCCTGGGCGCGGTGCAACCGCCCGGCATCGGCTGTCAAAAGGATATCGGCCGGGCTGTTGCGGCCTTCGCTCTTCAGGCGCTGCAACAAGACATCGGCCTTGCCGCTGACCAAACGAACTTCGATGCCGGTCATTTCGGTGAAGCGGTCGAGCAGTGGGCGAACCAGAATTTCCTGGCGATAAGAATAAATATTTACGACATTTTCGTCGGCCGCCTGCACCGCTGAGCCGCTTGTCATGACGAGCGCGGCAAGCGCCACCATGCCGGCAAGAAAAATCCCTCTCAGGGAGCGGCGCGCCGGCCTCTTGGATTTTCCCGCCGGGAATGCGGCAGCTTTCATATTTAGGAATTTGATTTGGTATTGCATTTCACTTTTCACCGATGAATGGGCAGAACAGGTGCCGGATGGCGCTCTGTTTTACCCGCCCGCTTATTAAGGTCAAGTGAAAATGATAACTATTCTCAACATAATTATTATCTCATTGTTTTTATTGTATTTTACTGACCAACTACAACTTGGTTTTGTAGTTCTCCGATGATTTCGATGCGACAAACAATTTGGTCGCCGGCCTGTAAATAGCCGTTCGCGCGCACCAAATCAGGGCGCTCATAAGGTCGCCCGCCAAGCTCCGGGTCCGCCGCCCAGGCTGTGCCGCCCGGTGTGCCGGTGGAGATGACCCAGCCCGGCTGCAAGGTGAGGAAGGTGGAGAAATAATGCACCAGTTCAGCGACGCCCCAGATCATTTTTGCGGTCGAATTGTTCTGCCGTAATTCGCCGTTCACCAATGTCGAGATCGCCAGATTTTGTGGGTCGGGTATTTCTTCCGGAGTCACGATGACCGGGCCAAGCGGCGCACAACTATCGAAATTCTTGCCCGGCCCGAGCGCGTATTGGCACGTCCCGTCGCTGCGCATTTTCACCTGGCGGTCGCGCGCCGTAACATCGTTCATGATGGTATAGCCGAATATATGCTCCGCTGCCTTGTCCTCGGGAATATGGCGCCCGGCTTTTCCGATGATGATGGCAAGCTCGGTTTCGTAATCAAGCTTCTGCGTCACCAACTTATCCCAGATGATGTCATCCCCCGGCCCAATCACACCGGTGGCCGGTATCTTGATGAAAAATTCCGGTTCCTTGGCGGTGACTTCCGGCTTTTCCTCCCGGTGGTCCCAATAGTTCTCGCCGCTGCACAGAATGATGCCGGGATCGAGCGGTGCCAACAGCCGCACATCGTTGAGCGCCAAATGTGCGACATTGGCATTTTCCACGGTGTGCAGATATTCCGGCGCCGCCGGTCCGGCGGCGATCAGGCTTGTCATGTCGGCAAACCACGCCCGCTTCTCGGCCATTTCCGTAAATTTTCCACCGGTGGCGTCAACCGCATCGAGAATATCGATCAGTTCCCCGTCCATAAACATGGTGAGGCGAGCCTCCCCTGCCCGTTCGTAACGCGCAAATCTCATTTTAGGTTCCTCCGTCCAGACCCATTTGCCGCAACAGGGCGCGCGTCATATCGCTGTCGGTCTCGCGCAACTGATGGGCCATGGTGAAGTGATTATAGCCTGGCAACTTGATGTGTTCGAACGGGTACCCGAGGCCTTGCCAAACCGCCTGCATGGCTTTGGCCTGACGGCCATACTCATCCGATTCAATATCCCCGGAAATTACCATAAGCGGCAGGGATAGCGGGAAATTTTGATGTATCGGACTATTGCGATTGGCAACATCCGCATCCATGCCGACCTTATTGTTGAGATAACACAGGCGAATCGGCTCGAGGTCGTATATTCCCGACATGGAAGCGCCGCCCTTGACCAACCCGGCCGGCAAACCGTCTTCGAAGGCCAGCCAGTCGGTTGCCATCAGCATCATCACGAGATGCCCGCCGGCCGATTGCCCGACCGTGTGGATACGCTCCCGGTCGGCGCCGAACGTGCCGGCATTGCGCCACACCCAGGCCAGCGCCGCGCGGTTCTGCCGCACAATCTCGTCCATACCGTATTCCGGGGCGAGGCCGTAATTGATCACCACGGTCGTCACGCCGTTCGGGCGCAAACCCTCGGCGACGAAACTGTCATGCTTTTTATCGAGCGAATACCAATAACCACCGTGCACCATCACCTGGATCGGTGCGCCCGCCTCGGCAGCAGGGAAAATATCCAGCGTTTCGCAAGGCAGGCCGCCATACGGGACATCGAGCTGCGCCGGCAGGTTTTTT
>JAPYQV010000011.1 GCA_029937205.1 Alphaproteobacteria bacterium | reverse complement strand
AAGGAGAGACGTGCCATCGTCGTTTTCCGCCACGACATGGTTCTCCCATATCTTGTCAAACAGGGTTTTCTGATCGCTCATCTGCCGATTCCTTTTGCCGGGTCCGGAGGGGGATTGGCCGGCGGGTTATTTCTCTGCCGCTGCCGCCTTCTTTTCAGCCGCCTTCTTGGAAACGGCCTTGGCTTCTTCCTTGGCGGCGCGGGTGATACGGTCATCGCGCTTCTCGCGGATACGCGCCGATTTGCCGCGCCGGCCGCGTAGATAATAGAGCTTGGCGCGCCGGACGACGCCGCGCTTGACCACCTCGATCTCGGCGATGCGCGGCGAGTGCAACGGGAAGACGCGCTCAACGCCTTCGCCGTGCGAAATTTTGCGCACCGTGAAGGAGGAGTTCAGCCCTCTGTTTTTGCGCGCGATACAAACGCCCTCAAACACCTGAACCCGCTCGCGCGAGCCTTCCACCACTTTCACATGGATGCGCACGGTATCGCCGGGCGCAAATTCAGGCACCTCGCGTTCGGTCGCCAGTTTGGCGACATTTTCACTGTTTAACTGCTCGATAATATTCATGGTCTTGCCCTCGTGTTGACGCAGTCGCTATCGCCGCCGGCCCACAGGTCGGCGCGTCGATTGCGGGTGGTTAATTCGGCCTGGTCGCGGCGCCATGCGCGGATGCGCTCATGATCACCACTCAGCAATACCTCCGGCACGTCCTTGCCTTCGAATTGGCGTGGACGGGTGTAGTGGGGATATTCCAGCAGGCCGTGTTCGAAACTTTCTTCGTTAAGAGATGTGGCGGCGCCCAGCACGCCGGGCAGAAGCCGTACGGATGCGTCGATGACGGTCAGGGCGGCGATTTCGCCACCCGACAGCACATAGTCGCCGACGCTCAATTCTTCGATGCCGCGGCTTTCCAGCACGCGTTCGTCAACGCCTTCAAAGCGGCCGCAAATCAGGGTCACGCCCGGTCCGGCCGCCATCTCGCGCACCCGCGCCTGCTTTAAAGGCGTGCCGCGCGGCGACAGATAGATAACCGGGCCTGTTGCGCCCTTCGCCAATGTGTCGTCAATGGCGTCTGCCAGCACATCGGGGCGCATGACCATTCCGGGACCGCCGCCAAACGGCTGATCATCGACGGAGCCGTGTTTGTCGCGCGCATAATCGCGAATGTCGATACTGTCGAGCGACCAAATCCGTTGCGCCAGGGCGCGCCCGGCCAATGCTTCGCCGAGCGGGCCGGGGAACATTGCGGGATAGAGCGTCAGCACCGTGGCGCGCCATACTTCCTGGGCGGTATCGGGTGTGAAATTGCCGTTCATGGCTTGTCCGCCTTGCCGGGGTCTCCGGCGTCGGTTTCCGCCGGTGGGTCGATCACCAACGAGCCACCGGCAAGATCGATTTTCGGCACGATATCGCGCGTAAAGGGCAGGAAGATGGATTGCTCATTCTCGCGCTCGATCTCGATCACATCGCCGGCACCATAGTCGTTAATGCTTTTCACCACGCCGAATGCATCGTCGTTTACGGTCCGCGCGCGAAGGCCGATCAGATCGGCGTGATAAAATTCGTCCTCGCCGGTCTCCGGCAGCGCGTCGCGCGGCACATACAGCCTGATGCCTTTGAGTGCCTCGGCCGCCTCGCGACGCTCGACGCCATCGATCTCCGCCAACACGGCGCCACGCGACACACCGCGCACGGTCAGGCAAAAGCGCCTCGCACTGTCGTCGCTCTGGAGCGGCCCATAGGCCGCGATATCGCTGGCATTCATGGCAAAACTCTTAATTCTTACGGCACCGCGCACCCCATGTGCGCCCAATACCACGCCCAGGCAGATCAGCCCCGGCGGCGCTGTCGCGCCGTCGTCGGAGCCGAGTGGCTGGACGCCCTCAGCTCGCGTCCTTTTCGGCCTTTTCCGTGGGCGCATCGTCGCTGCCTTCCGGGCTGGTTTCTTCCGATTTTTCGTCCGCTGGCGCCTCTTCCGCCGGCGCCTCTTCCGCAGGAGCCTCCGCCGCATCTTCTGCGGCAGCTTCTTCAGCCGGCGCCTCCGCTGCTTCTTCAGCCGGCGCCTCCGCTGCTTCTTCCGTCGGAGCTTCCGCTGCTTCTTCAGCCGGCGCCGCTTTGGCTTCTTCCGCCGCGGTCTTGGCCGCTTCCGCTTTCTCGACCTCTTCCTCAAGGCGGGCCTGCGCTTTGGCTTTGGGCTTGGCCTTCTGCGGATTGTTGCGCCGTTCCGGCATGGGAATTATTTCCGCACTGCCGAGGAAACGCGCCACCCGGTCAGATGGCTTGGCGCCAACGCCGAGCCAATGACGGATGCGGTCTTCTTTTAAGGTAACGCGCTGGGCGTCCTTGGGCAGCATCGGGTCGTAGGTGCCGACGCGTTCGATAAACCGCCCGTCGCGGGGATTACGCGAATCTGTCACGACGATGCGGTAGAAGGGGCGCTTTTTGGCGCCCGCGCGGGAAAGGCGAATTTTCAATGCCATGCCGTCTCTATTCCTCTCGATTGTCCAGCTATCTGGTTTGTATTGTTGGAGTGGGCTAATGGGGCGGCATCAAACCCGGGATACCGGCCCGCATGAGGCCTTTCTCGCCGAGTTTACCGACCCGTTTCATCATTAAATTCATCTGTTTGAACTGCTTCAGCAGCCGGTTCACATCCTGCACCGTGGTGCCGGAGCCGGCCGCGATACGCCGTTTGCGCGAGCCATTCAGGCTTTTTGGCTTCACCCGCTCGGCTTTGGTCATGGAACTGATAATCGCCTGCATGCGATCGAGCGACTTTTCATCGACATTCGCTTGCGCCATCTGCTTTTTGACCTTGCCGACACCGGGCAACATGCCCAACAGCCCATCCATGCCGCCCATGCGGCGCATTTGATCCAGCTGGGACGAGAGGTCGTTGAGATCGAAGCTGCCTTTCTTGACCTTCTTGGCAAGCTTTATCGCTTCCTTCTCATCGATCGACTCCTGCGCCTTTTCGACCAGGCTGACCACGTCACCCATGCCGAGAATGCGCGACGCAATACGCTCCGGATGGAAGGTCTCCAGCGCGTCAAGCTTCTCGCCGACACCGATCAGCTTGATCGGGCAGCCGGTGACCGCGCGCATGCTGAGCGCCGCACCACCGCGTCCGTCGCCATCGACACGGGTGAGGACGATGCCGGTAACATCGACCCGCTGCTTGAACTGGGTCGCCACGTTGACGGCATCCTGGCCAGTGAGCGCATCGGCGACCAGCAGGGTCTCGATCGGCTTGGCTGCCTTGCGCACCGCCGCCACTTCGTCCATCAGCTCATCGTCGACATGAAGACGCCCGGCGGTATCGAGAATGACGATGTCGTAGCCCTGCTCGCGCCCGGTCTTCATGGCCCGCTTGGTGATGGCGACGGGTGCCTCGCCCGCGACAATCGGCAGAGTATCTATGCCGGCCTGTTCGCCGAGCACCTGAAGCTGTTCCATCGCCGCCGGCCGCCGGGTATCGAGCGACGCCAGAAGCGTCCGCTTCTTTTCCTTTTCGTTCAGCAATTTAGCGAGCTTGGCGCTGGTCGTCGTCTTGCCCGAGCCCTGCAGGCCGACCATCAGAATGGCCGCCGGCGGCTCCGCCGCAAGATTGATCGCCACCGAACCGGCGCCGCCCAGCATCTTGACCAGATGGTCGTTGACGATCTTGATGACCTGCTGTCCCGGCGTGACGCTCTTCAGCACCTCGCCGCCGAGCGCCTCGGCCTTGGCCTCGTCGATAAACTGCTTGACCACCGGCAGCGCCACATCGGCTTCGAGCAACGCCACGCGCACTTCGCGCATCGCCGTCGAAACATCGCTCTCCGACAGCGCGCCATGGCGCGTCAGCTTGTCGAAGACTGTGCTTAACCGGCTGGAAAGGCTATCAAACAATTCGTCAATTCCTTAGGGCGCAACGCCAAACACGGAGCCAAACGCAAAACGCGCCAGCGCGCGAAACTCGCGGACTGGCGTGCCTCCTCAGAGGCGGTAGATCAAAAAATCTTAGAACGCAGCGGACATTATGCGCGCGCCTTCGCCAAGTCAAGGTGAGCGGGGGTGGGGGGCGATTTATGTCTGCGCACTTATTGGTATGGACCTTAGCACCCGCTCGGCCCTATAACCCGCCTTATGAGTGAGCTCTCCTTCATAAAGATGCATGGCCTGGGCAATGATTTTGTTGTTGTCGATGGGCGCGGCGGTGATGTGGTCTTGGATTCCGCGCGGGTGCGGGCGATTGCTGAGCGCCGCGAAGGCGTGGGCTGTGATCAATTGTTGGAGATTTGTCCGCCAAATTCTGAGGAAGCGGAAGCCTTCATGCGGATCTGGAATGCCGATGGCAGACAGGTGGAGGCGTGCGGCAATGGGACGCGTTGTGTCGCGGCCTTTTTGATGGCGGAAAGCGGCGCCTCCGAGACTGTTATTGAGACCGTTGCCGGGTTGCTCAGGGCGGAGACGGCTGGTGACGGGCAGGTGACGGTTGATATGGGCGAGGCGCGCACGGCGTGGAAAAAAATTCCCCTGGCGCGCAAGATGGATACGCTTAGCCTTGATTTGGCGCTCGGTGAACTGAGCGCCCCCGTGGCGGTGAATATGGGTAATCCGCACGCGGTATTTTTTGTCGATGACGTAGATGCGGTTGATTTGGCGGTGCTCGGGCCCCAATTGGAAGTGGATGCGCTGTTTCCTGAGCGCGCCAATATTGGCGTTGCGCAGATAGAAGACAAAGAAAATATCCGTCTGCGTGTGTGGGAGCGCGGCGTTGGCCTGACGCAGGCTTGCGGCAGCGGCGCTTGCGCCGCTTTGGTCGCTGCCGCGCGGCGCGGTCTGACAGATCGGCGCGCCACGGTAACGCTCGGTGGTGGTTCGCTCGAGATCGAGTGGCTGGAAGATAATCACGTGCGGATGACCGGGCCAGTGGCGACCAGCTTTATGGGATTATTGTTGTGAGTGGTGCGCAAATAATCACCTTTGGCTGCCGCTTGAACGCGTACGAAGCGGAGATCATGCGCGGCCACGCGGCGGCGGCGGGGCTCGACGATGCGGTGATCGTCAACACCTGCGCGGTCACGGCCGAGGCGGAGCGCCAGGCGCGCCAGGCTATCCGCCGCGCACGGCGCGAACAACCGCACGCGCGCATTATCGTCACCGGCTGCGCGGCGCAGATCGATCCCGGCCGCTACGCCGCCATGCCCGAGGTCGACCGGGTGATTGGCAACGCGGAAAAGCTTGAAGCGGCGAGTTTCCTGCCAAGTAACGATACGCCGGTCGCGGTCAATGACATCATGTCGGTGCGTGAGACGGCGCCGCATTTGATCGCTGGCTTTGAAGGCCGGGCGCGGGCTTTTGTCCAGGTACAAAATGGCTGCGACCATCGTTGCACGTTCTGCATCATCCCTTACGGGCGCGGCAACAGTCGCAGTGTGCCGCTCGGCGAGATCGTCAATCAGGCGCGCACGCTGGTCGAGGCGGGCTATCAGGAGTTGGTTCTGACCGGCGTCGATCTCAGCGCCTATGGCAGCGACCTGCCGGGCGCGCCGAGCCTCGGTCAAGCGGTGCGACGTCTTCTGGCGGCGGTGCCGGAACTGGCGCGGCTTCGTCTCTCGTCCATCGATCCGGCGGAAATCGACGACGATCTCAAGCGGTTGATCGGGCATGAGCCGCGCCTGATGCCGCATATTCATCTCAGCGTTCAGGCCGGCGATGATCTCATCTTGAAGCGCATGAAGCGGCGCCACAATCGGGCTGATATTCTGCGCGTTTGCGCCGAGTTGCGGGCGCTTCGCCCCGATATTGCCTTCGGCGCCGATCTGATTGCCGGCTTTCCCACCGAGAGCGAGGAAATGTTCGCCAACAGCCTCAGCATTATCGAACAGGCCGGACTGTCGTGGCTGCATGTCTTCCCTTATTCGCCGCGCCAGGGAACGCCGGCGGCGCGCATGCCGCAATTGCCGCGTGGCCTCATTCGTGAGCGCGCCGCGCGCCTGCGCAGTGCCGGAGAGGCTGCCGCCCGGCAATTTCTCGATTCCCAGCTCAGCAAGGTGCAAAGCATTCTGGTTGAGAAGGCGGATAGCGGGCGCAGCGCCCATTACGCGCCGGTGCGGCTCTCCGGCGTATCCGCCCGGCCCGGTGCCGTGTTGGCCGCCCGCGCAGAACGCCGCGACGGGCAAACATTGGTTGTCGAGGCCGCTGCGTGAGCGAAGGCAAACGCGACTGGCTGTCCCGCCTAAAGGCCGGTCTCAGCCGCACTTCAGCCAATCTTGGCGCCGGCATCGGCGGTATCTTTTCGCGCGGGCGGCTCGACGATGAGGCGCTGGAAGAGCTTGAGGAATTGCTCATTCTCGGCGACATGGGCGCCGCCACGGCGGCCGAGCTAAGCGCTACCCTGGCCGAGGAAAAGTTCGGCAAGGAAGTCAGCGAGGAAGAAATTCGCGCAGCCCTCGCCGATCAAATCACGGCAATTCTGGAACCGGTGGCGCAGCGGTTCCCCATCGACCGGACCGCCAAGCCGCATGTCATCCTGGTGGCCGGGGTAAATGGTACCGGCAAGACCACCACAGTCGGCAAGCTCGCCAGTCAATTCCGTGCAAATGGCCTGAGCGTCATGATGGCGGCGGCGGATACTTTCCGTGCTGCGGCTGTCGAACAGTTGAAGATCTGGGGCGAACGTACCAATTGCCCGGTCGTGGCGCGCGACGGCACGGGCGGCGATCCGGCCGGCCTGGCCTATGACGCCTTCGCCAGGGCGCGCGACGAAGGTATTGATGTGCTGCTGATCGACACGGCGGGGCGATTGCAAAACAAAGCCAATTTGATGGCCGAGCTGCAGAAAATCGACCGGGCGGTAAAAAAGCTCAATCCGGCCGCGCCGCACACGCGGCTCCTGGTGCTCGATGCCACTACCGGGCAAAACGCCCACAGCCAGGTCGAAATATTCCGCGAGGCGGTGGATATCGACGGCCTGATCGTCACCAAGCTCGACGGCACGGCCAAGGGTGGCGTTCTGGTCGCGCTTGCCAAGCGTTTCGGCTTACCGGTTTTTGCCTTGGGTGTGGGCGAAGCGGTCGAGGATTTACGCCCGTTCAATGCGCGCGAGTTTGCCCGCGCCCTGATGAATTTGGAAAATTGAGCCACGGGCTCATACGCCCATCACCGCATCGGGATCGAAATCGCCGGTCTCGCCGTCGGGATTGGTAAACGGCGCAAAGCTCGCCTTGTCCTTGATCTCGTCATATTGCCGCAAGGCCCAGCGCACCGAGGGAAAGGCCAAATCCTGCCATGGAATATCGGCTTCCGCGAACAGGCCAACTTCCTGGCTTTCCTCGCCGGCGGCAATATCGTCGCTCAGCAATTCCGCGCGGTAGATGATCTGCACCTGGCTGATACGCGGGATATTGTAGACGGCAAGTATGCCGTTCAGGCGGAGCTCTGCGCCTGCTTCCTCGCGCGCTTCGCGCATTGCCCCATCCTCGGTGCTTTCGTTCAGCTCCAGATAGCCCGCCGGCAGGGTCCAGTAGCCGGTGCGCGGCTCTATGGCGCGCCGACAGAGAAGGATACGATCCTGCCAAATCGCGACCGCGCCGACCACCACCTTGGGATTGTCATACTGGATATAGCCACAGGCATCGCAAACTAGGCGCGCCCTATTGTCGCCGGCGGGAATGGTGCGGTGGATCGGCCCTCCGCTTTCCGGGTAGCTTTCCATGGCGTGATTATGGGGCATGCTAATCCCCGTGCCAATCCGCTACACTCATCACCATTGTTGGTTGGCAGAGGAGAGTAGGAATGCGCTGGTTTGCCGCGCTGTTGTTGGCGGCGCTGATATCCTTCGGTTCGGTTGGGCAGGCTACCGAGAGTGGTGGCGCACAGCATGGCCTGTCGCTGTTCGGCGAACTGAAATACCCGCCCGACTTCACGCATTTTGAGTATGTCGATCCGAATGCGCCCAAGGGCGGCGCCATCAGCCGTGCCTCCACTGGCACGTTTGACAATCTCAATCCCTTCATCCTGAAAGGCGTAGCTGCGGCCGACGCGGGTCTGCCGTTCGATAGTCTGTTGGCAACTTCTTTCGACGAACCCGACACCGCCTATGGCCTGATCGCCGAATCGGTTGAATTGGCGGCGGACCGCTCCTGGGTGCGTTTCGTTATTAATCCCAATGCGGTTTGGCATGACGGAACGGCGATAATGGCGGACGATGTGGTCTTCACCTTCGAGACGCTGATCGAGAATGGGGACCCGGTTTACCGAATCATTTTTGACGATGTCGCTGGGGTAAAGACATTGTCCGCGCGGGAAGTCGAATTCCGCATCTTCAATACGGAGAATCGCAAACTGCCGCTGCTCCTCGGTGAATTGCGAATTATTTCTAAGGCTTATTACACGGATCATGAATTCGACAAGACGACACTGACGCCGCCACTCGGCAGTGGCCCCTACCGTATTGAGAACGTGGATGCGGGGCGCAGTATCACCTATCGCCGCGTTACAGATTATTGGGCCAAAGATTTGCCGGTCAATGTCGGGCGCTACAATTTCGATGAGCAGCGTTGGGACTATTACCGCGATCGCACCATCATGGTCGAAGCGCTGAAGGCGGGCGAGTTCGACTGGCACGAGGAATTCACCTCGAAAACTTGGATGAATGCCTATGATTTGCCGGTTATTGATGCCGGGGCGATGATCAAGGAAGTGCTGCCCGACAATACGCCCTCTGGAGCCCAGGCATTTTTTCTCAATACACGACGCGAAAAGTTCAAGGATGCACGCGTGCGCCTCGCTCTTTCTTATGCCTTCGATTATGAGTGGACCAACAAAAATATTTTTTATGATCTCTACTATCGCATGGCGAGCTATTTTGAGAATTCCGACTTGGCGGCACGCGGGCTGCCCGAGGGCGCTGAGCTCGCCTTGCTTGAGTCCTACCGGGGCCGAGTGCCGGAGGAAGTATTTACCAGCGAATTCAAGCCGCCGACCACGGATGGTTCGGGCCGCAACCGACGCAATTTGCACAAGGCCGGTAAGCTGCTTGACGCTGCCGGCTGGACTGTCAGCGACGGCGTGCGTGTCAACGTGACGACCGGCCAAGCACTGGTGCTCGAAATCCTCTATGTTTCACCGACTTTCGAACGCGTCTTTGGGCCCTACGCGCGCAATCTGGAGCGCCTTGGCATCGAAGTAAGCTTGCGCTTGGTGGATTCAGCGCAATATGAGAGCCGATTGGAAAGTCATGATTTCGATATTACGACTCGGCGCCTCGTGCAGCCGCTTTCTCCGGACGCGAGGCTATGGAATTATTTCGGCTCGGCTTCGGTGGATCAACGCGGCACTTGGAATTCAGCCGGCATCAAAGACCCGGTGGTGGACGAGTTGATCGCCACAATTCTTGCCGCACCGGATCGTGAGAGCATGAAGGTCGCCGCCCGCGCGCTCGACCGGGTGCTGCTCTGGGGCCACTACATCGTGCCGCAATGGTACAAGGGCTCGCACGGTCTGGTTTACTGGAACAAGTTCAGCCGGCCCGCCACCCTGGCCAAATATTCGCTTAGTCTCGATACTTGGTGGTTTGATGCGGCGAAGGCTGAAAAATTGACCGCCTTCCGTAAATTGCTAAATTGAACGCCATGTGGCGCGTTTCCTTTTTGTTTTTTATGGCACTGGCTTGTGTAAGTTTTGCGCCAGCCAAATCGGCCTTGGCGGCGGAGGCCGGCGATTATTCCGGCCACGGCGTGGCCATGCACGGCGTGCCCAAATACGCCGAGGATTTTAGCCATTTCGACTATGTCAATCCGGACGCGCCGAAGGGCGGCGCCGTGCGCCTCTCACAGACCGGCACTTTTGACAGCCTCAATCCCTTCATTTTGAAAGGCGTTCCCGCCGGCTTTCTCGGCCTGACCTTCGAAACCCTGATGGCGTCATCGCGCGATGAAGCGTTCGCGGAATATGGCCTAATTGCCGGCCGGGTCGAATTCCCCGCCGATCGTTCCTCGGTCACCTTTACGCTGCGCGAAGAAGCGCACTGGCATGATGGCACGCCGATTACGGTTGAGGACGTGATTTTTTCCTTCGACATCCTGACCACCAAGGGCAATCCGTTTTTCCGGGTCTACTACGCCGATGTGACCGGCGCCGAGGATCTCGGTGACCGGCGGGTGAAATTCACCTTTTCCGGCAGCAACAATCGCGAGCTGCCGCTGATAGTCGGCCAGCTCGCGATACTGCCCAAGGCATATTTCGAAAATCGCGACTTCGAGAAAACCACGCTCGAACCGATATTGGCCAGCGGCCCCTATAGGATTGACCTGGTCGACCCGGGCCGGGCCATTTCCTATACGCGCGTCAGCGATTATTGGGGTGCCGATTTGGCGATCAACCGCGGCCGTAATAATTTCGATGCGCTCCGGATCGACTATTACCGCGACGACACCGTGGCACTTGAGGCGTTCAAGGCGCATGAGTTCGATTGGCGTTCGGAAAACACCGCCAAGGTATGGGCGAAGTCCTATAACGGGCCGGCCATTGAGACGGGTTTGATCAAGAAGGTCGAAATTCTGCACGATCAGCCGACCGGCCTCAGCGCCTTCGTCTTTAACACGCGCCGCGCACGCTTCGCCGACCGGCGCGTGCGCGAGGCGTTGGCGCTGGTCTTCGATTATGAATGGACCAACAAGAATTTGTTCTTTGGTGCCTACACGCGGACACGAAGCTTTTTTTCGAATTCCGAACTGGCCTCGGCAGGATTGCCCAGCGCGGCCGAATTGGCGCTCCTCGAGCCCTATCGCGGGCGCATTCCGGACGAAATATTCACCACCGAATTCATACCGCCAAAAACAGACGGATCGGGCAAAAATCGCAGCAGCTTGCGCGCTGCCAGCAAATTGTTGCGCGAAGCCGGCTGGGTTGTAACGGACGGCAAGCTTGTCCATGGCGAGACCGGCGCGCCATTCGAGTTCGAGTTTCTGCTGCAAAGCGGTGGCGCGTTTGAGCGCATTGTGCAGCCGTTTGCACGCAATCTCGAGCGTCTCGGCATTGTCGTGAACATCCGCCTGGTCGATACCGCGCAATATCAAAACCGCCTCGACAATTTCGATTTCGATATGTTGTGGGGCGGCTTTGGCCAATCGCTGTCGCCCGGCAATGAGCAGCGCGATTTTTGGGGCTCGGCGGCCGCCGATGTACCGGGCAGCCGCAATCTGATGGGCATCCGCAATCCGGTGATCGATGCGTTGATCGAGGCGGTTATTGTTGCGGCCGACCGCGAGGCCTTGATCACGGCCAGCCGCGCCCTCGACCGGGTTCTCCTTTGGGGGCATTATGTGGTGCCGCTGTGGCACCTGAGGGCGTACCGCATCGCCTATTGGGACATGTTCGGCCGGCCCGAGATCACGGCGCGCTATGATCACGGCTTTCCGAGCACGTGGTGGGTCGATCCCGCCCGCCTGCAAGCGCTGGAAAGCGGCGAGACGAACTTGGATAAATAAAATTACGGGGCGGGTCCCAAAAGCCGATGTTCGCCTATTTCATCCGCCGCATTGCGCTCATCATTCCGACGCTTCTCGGGATCATGGTGCTCAATTTCTTCATCGTCCAGGTCGCGCCCGGCGGCCCGGTTGAGCAGGTTATTGCCCAGCTGAGCGGCACCGCGATCGATGCCACCGTGGGCATATCGGGCTCGCAAATGGGCGAAACCGGCGCGCCGGGGC
The DNA here is from genome assembly GCA_029937205.1 of Alphaproteobacteria bacterium. Lineage (GTDB taxonomy): Bacteria > Pseudomonadota > Alphaproteobacteria > UBA828 > UBA828 > PTKB01. The sequence continues at coordinate 5,866 of JAPYQV010000011.1, read as the reverse complement.
AGACAACCGGTGCCGCGCAGGGCGATATCACCAATAAGTATCGCGGCGCGCGCGGCCTCGATCCGCAGCTGATCGAACAATTGGAAAAACAGTTCGGTTTTGACAAGCCGATCGGCGAGCGCTTCCTGCTGATGATGGAGAAATACGTCCAGTTCGATTTCGGCGACAGTTTTTTCCGTGACAGCAGTGTCGTGTCGCTTGTGATTGACAGGCTGCCGATCTCGATTTCGCTCGGCCTGTGGACGACCCTGATCGCCTATCTGATCTCTATTCCGCTCGGCATTGCCAAAGCGGTGCGCGACGGCTCGCGCTTCGATGTGTGGACCAGCGGCGCCATATTTGTCGGTTATGCGATACCGGGATTTCTTTTTGCCGTATTGCTCGTGGTGCTGTTTTCGGGCGGCAATTACCTCAATTGGTTTCCGCTGCGCGGCCTTGTTTCCAGCGATTGGGAGACTCTCTCCTTCGGCGGCAAGATCATCGATTATCTGTGGCACCTTGTGTTGCCCATCACCGCCATGGCGATCGGGGGATTTGCCACACTCACCATGCTGACCAAGAATTCCTTCCTCGAGGAAATCAACAAGCAATATGTCATCACCGCGCGCGCCAAGGGCTTGAGCGAACGCCGGGTGATGTACGGTCATGTCTTTCGCAATGCCATGCTGATTGTGGTGGCGGGGTTTCCGTCGGCATTCATCGGCATTCTGTTTACCGGCTCGCTCTTGATCGAGATTATATTTTCGATCAATGGGCTCGGCCTGCTGGGTTACGAGGCGCTGATCGGGCGCGACTATCCGATCATCTTCGGCACCCTGTTTTTCTTCACCCTGGTCGGGCTGGTGGTCAATTTGCTCGGCGACATGATGTATGTGGTGATCGATCCGCGCATCGATTTTGAACGGCGCGAGGTCTAGGGCGTGGCGCTCCGGTTGTCTCCCATGGCGAAGCGGCGGCTACGCAATTTTAAGGCCAATCGGCGCGGCTACATCTCGCTGTGGATTTTTCTCGTTCTCTTTGCCGTCTCGGCGCCGGCGGAATTCATCGCCAATGACAAACCGTTGATCGTCAAGTTCGACGGTGAATATTATTTCCCCGTGGTCGCCAGCTATGCCGAGACGGAATTCGGCGGTGAATTCGAAACCGAGGCCGATTACCGCGATCCCTTCGTTATCGAATTGATCGAGGAAAAAGGCTGGATGCTGTGGCCGGCGGTGCCGTACAGCTATAAAACCATAAATTACGATCTGCCGACCCCCGCACCTTCGCCGCCCTCTTCGGCCAACCCGCTCGGCACCGACGATCAGGGGCGTGATGTTCTGGCACGGGTGATTTACGGCTTCCGTATTTCGGTATTGTTCGGCCTCGTTCTGACGTTGGCGAGCTCGGTCGTCGGCATCGCCGCCGGCGCGGTGCAGGGCTATTTCGGTGGCCTGCTCGATCTCTTTTTCCAACGCTTCATCGAAATCTGGTCGGGCCTGCCGACCCTATTTGTCTTGATTATTCTCGCCAGTATTTTCGAGCCTAATTTCTGGAGTCTGTTGGGTGTGCTGTTCCTGTTTAGCTGGATGAGTTTGGTGGGCGTGGTGCGCGCGGAATTCCTGCGCGTGCGGAATTTCGACTATATCCGCGCCGCCCGGGCGCTCGGCGTCAACGACCGCACCATCATGTGGCGTCATGCATTGCCCAACGCCATGGTCTCGGCCCTGACCTTCTTGCCGTTCATTTTGACCGGCTCGATCACAACCCTGACGGCGCTCGATTTCCTCGGCTATGGCCTGCCGCCGGGTTCGCCGTCTTTGGGTGAATTGCTCAAGCAAGGCAAGGCGAACCTGCACGCGCCGTGGCTCGGTTTCTCCGGTTTCATCGTCATCGCGGTGATGTTGAGCCTGTTGATTTTTGTCTTCGAAGCGGTGCGCGATGCGTTTGATCCACGCAAGCTGGTGGCGTGATGGCGGCTGGACCCCTCCTGCAAATACGCGGCCTGGACGTGAATTTTACGTCGGGCGGCGGTGTCACCCGAGCGGTTAAAGGCGCATCGTTTAATATTGAGCGCGGCAAGACCATGGCCCTGGTGGGAGAGAGCGGCTCGGGCAAATCGGTGACGGCGCTCTCCATTCTCCAGCTTCTGCCCTATCCGGTGGCCTCTCATCCGAACGGTTCGATATTGTATGAGGGCGAGGAAATGCTCGGTGCGCCGGCGCGGCGTTTGCGCGAGATACGCGGCAATCATATCTCGATGATTTTTCAGGAGCCGATCACGTCGCTTAATCCGCTCCATTCGATCGGCCGCCAGGTCGCCGAAGCGATCATGCTGCACCGCAAGTTGCCGAAGGCCCACGCTTGGCGCCGGGCCGAGGAATTGTTCGAGTTGGTGGCGCTCGGCGATACCGCCAAGCGGCTCAAGGCCTTTCCGCATGAATTTTCCGGCGGCCAGCGCCAGCGCGTGATGATCGCCATGGCGCTCGCCTGCGAACCCGATCTGCTGATTGCCGACGAGCCGACCACGGCGCTCGACGTAACGGTGCAGGCCGAAATCCTGAAACTCCTCGACGATCTCCAGACCCGTCTCGGCATGGCCATGCTGATGATCACCCATGATCTGAATATTGTGCGCCATATGGCGGATGAAGTCTGCGTCATGAAGGACGGCGAGATCGTCGAGGCCGGCCCGACCACGCAAATTTTTGAGTCGCCGCAGCATTCCTACACCCAGCACCTGCTCGCCGCCGAACCCAAAGGCGATCCCTTGGAGGTTGCCGAGACGGCGAAGGAGGTTATCGCTTGCGATGATCTTAAAGTGTATTTCCCGATCAAGGCCGGGGTACTGCGCAGCACTGTCGGCCACGTCAAGGCGGTGGACGGTGTGACCATCTCGGTGCGCGAGGGCCAGACCGTCGGCGTGGTCGGCGAGAGCGGTTCGGGCAAAACCACATTGGCCATGGCGCTGTTGCGCCTGGAGCGCAGTGTCGGACCTATCAAGTTCGAAGGCAGTGAAATTCAGGGCCTTGATATCAAGCAGATGCGGCCGCTGCGCCAGCGCATGCAAATCGTCTTTCAGGATCCCTATGGTTCGCTCAGCCCCCGGCTTTCGATCGGCCAGATCGTCGAAGAAGGCTTGAAGGTTCACACGCCCGATATGAGCCGTGAAGAACGCCGCGCGATAATCGGCCAAACACTTGAGGAAGTCGGCCTCGATCCGGCGGTGCAGGACCGTTACCCGCATGAGTTTTCCGGCGGCCAGCGTCAGCGCGTATCGATCGCCCGCGCGCTGGTCTTAAAACCGCGTCTGATCGTGCTCGACGAACCGACCTCGGCGCTCGATATGTCAGTTCAGGCGCAGATCATCGATCTCCTGCGTGATCTGCAGCGCCGCCACGGCCTGGCCTACCTGTTTATCAGCCACGACCTCAAGGTGATCCGCGCCATCAGCCACGATGTCGTGGTGTTGCGTGCCGGCAAGGTGATGGAGCAGGGCCCGGCGACACAGATATTCGATGCGCCGCGCCACGATTACACCAAAGCCCTGATGGCGGCGGCGTTTGAGCTGCGCGCCGGCGGGGCAATTGGATTGCCCTCTGCCTAAAGATTGTTAACCACGATCCTTTACGAGCGTTAAACGATTTCCCGATAGGGTTGGTAGGTTGGGCGGGCGTCTTTTTTTGTAGAGGCATGACGCGTGGCTGTGAATGCCGTGACGCAAACCATCAGCAGCGCTTCGCCATTGCGCAAGGGCGCGGGCGCGCGCGAGTTGTTTGCCGCCAATAAGGCCAGCCGGAATAGCGCCCTGCCGGCCGCGACCTCCGCCAAAAGAGCCGCCACAGCGGACACAGCTGGCACGGCCGTCGCCAGCAGCGCCGCCACATTGCAAAAATTATCAAGCGGCTCGCGCCTGGTTTCGCCGCGCGACGAACTTGTGACGGCGCGATTGGAATCGAAGCTCGCGAGCGAGGTGCAGGTTCTCCGTCAGGCGAGTAAGAATGCCGGCGAGGTTTCCGCCATCCTGCAAACCGCATCCGATGCGGTGACACGCATTGACGCCAATTTGGGCCGCATGGCGGAATTGGCCGATGCGGCCGCCGGGCACGCCATCTCGGATGCCGAGCGCGCCACACTCCACAATGAATTCGCCGAACTGCGCGCCGAGGTCGATGAAATTGCCGACGCGACAAGATTTTCCAATTCCGCCATTCTGAACGGTGCCAACAGCTTCACCGCGACATCGATTGGCAGCAACATTGGCACCGATGACGGCATACAGTCGTTGACCTTTGATTCGCGCGCTGGCGATGCCTTCGCCGCCAATGGCGACACCATCGCGATCAGTTATGACACCGGAAGCAACATTTTTACCGTGACCAATCTTGCTACCGGCGTGAGTGCAGAATCGGAAGCGGTAACGGCGGCGCCCGCCTCGGGCGAAACCCGCGATGTGGTTATCGCCGAATTCGGCCTGACGGTTCAGTTGAATTCGCTATTTTCCAGCGCCACCGCGATCACCGCCAACAACAGTTTTCAGGTGAGCGGCAGCGCCAACAATCAGGTCGATTTGGGATTGCGGATCGGCAGTGGCATCGCTGGCGGAAGCGATGAGATTTCCGTCAATTTGCAGCGCGTCCGGGTCGCCACGCTGTCCTCGGAATTACAGCATAGCGATATTCTGAGTGTCTCGGGCGCGCTCAACGCAACGGTAAATGTAAAGAGTGCCCAGGACGCGCTTGACCGGATTCACACCGGTTTGGAAGCGGGCCAGACGCGTGTCGGCATTGCGGTGGCCAATCTCGAGAATGGCGTCAGTAATTTTGAATCCGCCAGCGCCAATCTGAGCGATTTGGCCGCTGCCGCCCAGGCGGTTCAGGGAGCGCTGCATGATGTCGTCGCGGCGGCAGCGAGTGCGATCCTCAGCAACGTGAATCAAGTGCCGGATATTCTGGCGCAGTTGCAGAATATCGGCGCTTTCGCTGCGGGTGCAAATTCAGCCCGATCACCGAGCACGCCACAAGCGACGGCGTCAAGCAAACCGGATTCAAAGGGTAACGCAAGCGGCGAGGATTAGCCGGCAGCCGATTCAGGGTGTGAAAAATCGCGTTAAAATATCTTCGTAAATATCGGCCAGGCCATCCAGTTCCACCAACTCGATATGCTCGTCTGTCTTGTGCATGGTGCGGCCGATCAGGCCGAACTCGGCGACGGCGCAATGGTCCTTGATGAAGCGCGCGTCCGACGTGCCGCCGGTGGTGCTGAGCTCGGGCACGCGCCCGGTCGCCGCTTCGACAGCTTCCGAGATCAGCGTGCTCAATTCGCCGGGTGGGGTGAGGAACGCCTCGCCGGTGACGTGAATATCAAGTTCGTATTTGCCGCCCACATCGTCGAACTGCTGGCGCAGCCAGGCCGCCAAACTGTCGGAACTGTGGCCGTCATTAAAGCGGATGTTAAATGCGGCTTCTGCCTTGGCCGGCGTCACATTGCTCGCCGCGTTGCCGACATCGATGGTGGTGATCTGAATATTGCTCGGCTGGAAATGCGCGTTGCCGTTATCGAGGCGCGCTGCCGTGAGGCGGCCCAGCATGGCAACCAGGCGCGGTAACGGATTGTCGGCAAGCGCGGGGTAGGCGGCATGGCCCTGTGTGCCGAACACCGTGAGGCGCACGTTCAGGCTGCCGCGCCGGCCGATTTTGATCATGTCGCCGAGGCGTTCCGGATTGGTCGGCTCGCCGACGAGACACAAATCGATTTGCTCGTCATTTGCCGGCAGCCAGTCGAGCACGGCGCGCGTGCCGTTGATCGCCGGGCCTTCCTCGTCGCCGGTGATCAGCAAGCTGATCGAGCCGTTCATCGCATCGCCATGGCGGGCAAGAAAACGCGC
>JAPYQV010000431.1 GCA_029937205.1 Alphaproteobacteria bacterium | reverse complement strand
GCTTCGTCCAATTCGGACACGGGCGCCTGCAAAAAACCATCCACGAAACCGTAACCCAGTTGACGCCGGGCAATAGCGCCAGGATGAGCGCGAACAAGGCCGTAACGAGTCGCATTCTGTCTGGGTTCGGGCTGCCCGTGCCGAACCAGGCAGCGATCCAAATTTCAGGCAAAGTCGGCGCAGCGGCGGAATCAGCCGTCAGCATGGCGATTAAAATCGGCTATCTGGTTGTCGTCAAACCGATGAGCGGGCAGGAAGCGCAAGGCGTAAGCGTGAATTTGGTCGATGCGGCCGAGGTGCGCGAGGCGGTGGAAGAGGCGGCGAAATTTGAAAGAGCCATTGTCATTGAATCCTTTATCGACAGCGACGATCATCGCCTCCTGATCGTCGACGGCAAATTAATCGCTGCCGCGAAGCGCATCCCGGCGCACGTTGTTGGTGACGGCCGCCGCTCGGTGACTGAATTGGTGGACCAGATCAACCTCGATGCACGCCGCGGCACCGGCTTCGAGAAGATCCTGGTGCGCCTCAAACTCAACCCCCAGGCAGAGCGCATATTATCGCGGCAAGGGCTGGCACCGGACTCCATTCCGGCGGCGGGCCAAGCGGTTTATTTAAGCCGCACGGCAAATATTTCTACCGGTGGGACGGCGATCGATGTGACGGACACTGTCCACCCCGACAACGCGCGCGCCGCCGTTCGAGCGGCCGCGGCACTCGGGCTGCACGTGGCCGGCGTGGATTTCCTGTTCACCGATATCAGCCGTTCCTACCGCGAGAATGGCGCCGTGATTTGCGAGACCAATTCCTCGCCTGGATTGCGGCCGCATTGGCTCGGTGACGAGACGCGCGATGTGGTTGGACCGATTATGGATTGCCTGTATCCGCCGGGCACGCCGAGCCGCGTGCCGATTGCCGCAATTACCGGAACCAACGGCAAAACCACGACGGTGCGCATGGTCGCGCGTATTCTCGAGCACGCCGGTCACACGGTGGGATGCACCACCACTGACGGCGTCTATATCCGGCGGGAACGGATCGCCGTGGGCGATATGGCCGGTGTCACCGGCGCCAGGATGGTATTGCACAATCCCGAAATCGACGCCGCCGTGCTGGAAACGCCGCGCCGCGGGATCATCACGCGCGGCCTAGCATTTGATTGGTGTGACGTCGGTGCCGTTCTCAACGTCGATGACGACCATATCGGCATGGACGAGATTCACAGCATCGACGAGATGGCGCGGGTGAAAGGCCTGATTGCTGAGAGCGCACGCAAAACACTGGTTCTCAAAGGTGACGACGAGCGCTGCCGGGCGATGGCCGCCGGCAGCAAGGCGGAGCGCATTTGTTATGTTTCGATGACGCCAGGACAGGGCACGGCCGCCGAGCAGCACATCGCCGCAGGCGAGATGGCCGTTACCCTGCGCTCAAGCGATAGCGGTTCGTTTATTGATTTTCACCATGGCAGCCAGGTCACAGAACTGCTGCCGGTATCCGATCTCCCGACCGCCATGAACGGCAAGGCCATGCACAATGTTCAGAACGCCATGTTTGCGATGGCGATCGCGCACGGTTTGGGCATCTCTTTCGCACATATCCGTTCAGGCTTGAAATCGCTCGATTGCAGCCATGCGGATACGCCGGGCCGGTTGGACTTTATCGACGGCTTTGCGTTCCAGGTTATTTTGGATTACGCCCACAATGCGCCGAAAATTCGCGCCGTTAGCGCGGTCATCGGGCAATTGGACTGCCCGGGCCGGCGTATCGTTGCCTTCGCTTCGCCGGGCAACCGCAGCGACGCGCATATCGACAATCTCGCCGCCGCGGCGGCGGAATCTTCCTGCGACCACTATATCTGTTTTCGCCGCGACGATTTGCGCGGCCGCGGCCCGACGGAGGTGCCCGAACGCCTGCGCAACGGCCTGCTCTCGGCCGGTATCGCGCCGGAAAATATCTGCGTTGTGCCAATCGAAAAAGAAGCCGTCGACGCCGCGCTCGAAATGGCGCGGCCAGGCGATATTGTGGCCCTGCTCTATACCGACCATGACGCGGTCTGAAACAGGCTGCGCGCGCGGTTGGCAGGGGGATGACAGCTTCTTCACCTGTGTTCTCAATATTGCGAACATTTGGTATTAGTCCGTAAACCGGACTGATATAAGGCCAGAGCTCTCCGGTTCGGGGAGGCCCTCACGGCATCAGACTGGCAACGAAGCGAACCGCCAATATTCATCGTGACATCAAATTTCCACGCAAATTGCCGCTGCAGCGGAAAGCTTCATGTCGGCTGATTTTCTGACGGTCATGGCGATCGTCGCCGTCCTTTCGGTCGTCCAGTCGATATTCGGCATGGGGGTGCTAATTTTTGGCACACCGACGCTCTTACTCTTGGGCTACGATTTCATTAGCGCCATCGGCATTCTCGTGCCCGCTTCATTTGTTATCTCCCTCCTTCAGGTGGCGACTTCCGGAAAGCAACGGGTCGCAGTCTCGCCCAACCTCTATTTGCTTTGCCTTCCGGGCATCGGTGCCGGTTTTTGGGCCGTTCAGGATGGCTCGCTCGGGCCTTGGACCAATTATTTGATCGGTGCAGTGCTTTTACTCTCGGCAACTCTCAGACTGTGGGGTCCATCACAGACGTGGCTGTCGGACGTCATGAAAAAACATTCGATGATCTACCATCTCGTTATGGGTCTGATTCACGGACTGACAAATCTCGGCGGCGCGCTTTTAGCCATTCTTGCCACCAATCAGCATCACGAGAAAGGCGTCATCCGCTACACGATCGCCCATTATTATCTGGCATTCGGCGCCATCCAAATCATCCTCATCGCCACTCTCCTCGGTGAGGCAGAAGCGCTCCTCCACAATCTGCCCATGGCCGGTATCGCAGCGGCGGTCTATCTGTTGATCGGCAACCGGCTTTTCACACGCACCAGCAATCCGCTCTACCACCACGGCCTAACGCTGTTTATCTCCGCCTACGGCGTTGCGGTGTTGTTGACGAGTTAATGCGAAGCTGGGCACAGCCGATATGGCGCGGAGGAAATGGCCCTTACAAATTCTTATGGTTCACTTGAGAGCAACGTCAGCCCTCAATCTCTCCGCGGTGAAGTCCACAAATGCCCTAACTTTGGCCGATAC
>JAPYQV010000430.1 GCA_029937205.1 Alphaproteobacteria bacterium | reverse complement strand
GTTCAGGGGCTGCGCGACGTCTCGACGGTTCGCACCTTCCTTAGCGGTTCCGGCATTTTTCCCCTGATGGATGCGCCCTGGGCGCCGATCTTTATTGCCTTCGTCTTTTTCCTGCATCCCCTGTTGGGCTGGATATCCCTGGTCGGTGCCGGCGTTTTGTTTGGCCTTGCCTTGGTCAACGAATTGGCGACGCGAAAATTACTCGCACGTTCCAGCGCGGCATCGATTCAGTCGCTGCAGCAGGCGGAAGCCGCCGCCCGCAATGCCGATGCGGTGCTGGCCATGGGCATGGCGCCGAATCTGATCCGTCGCTGGCAACGACAGAATATCGAAACCACGACATTACAGGCGCGCGCCAGCAACCGCAGCGGCATGATTACGTCGATCTCTAAATTCGGCCGCCTCATCTTGCAGATCGCCATGTTGGGAACCGGTGCCTTGCTTGTCCTGCAGGGTGAGGTTACACCGGGCGTGATGATTGCGGGCTCGATTCTGATGGCGCGTGCCCTGGCGCCGGTGGAGCAGGCTATCGGCATGTGGCGCTCCGCTGTCGCCGCCCGCGACGCATACAAGCGCGTCAAGCAGCTTCTGGCAAAGTTGCCAGCAAAACCGGCGTCGATGCCGCTTCCGGCGCCGAGCGGAAATCTCAGCGTCGAAGGCTTGGCCTATGTGCATGCAGGCGGGTCCGATCCCGTTTTGCGCGGCATTACATTTGGGCTGGAAGCCGGCGAGGCGATGGGACTGATCGGACCGTCGGCATCCGGGAAAACCACGCTGGCGCGCCTCCTCGTCGGTAATTTGACACCTCGCGCCGGCCATGCGCGTCTCGACGGCATGGACATGGCGCAGTGGGACTCGCTGGATCGCGGGCAATATATTGGTTATTTGCCGCAGGATGTCGAACTTTTCAGCGGCACGGTTCGCGAGAATATCGCCCGCATGGGGGAAGACGACAGCGTCGATATTATCGCGGCGGCCAAGTTGGCCGGGGTGCACGATCTGATCATGCGCCTGCCGAAAGGCTATGAAACAGAAATCGGCGAAAACGGTGCTGCATTGTCAGGCGGTGAGCGACAACGAATTGCGCTTGCGAGGGCGTTATACGGGAATTCCAAACTCATCGTGTTGGACGAGCCGAACGCCAGCCTGGATAGCGAAGGGGAGGCTGCACTTGTCGAAGCATTACAAACCTTGCGCGAAAACAATGTCACGGTGGTGGTGATCGCCCACAGGCCCAGTATTCTGCACAATATGGACAAGGTGCTGGTGCTGCGCGATGGTGCGATGCACGCCTGCGGGCCGCGCGACGAAGTCCTGCCCGCAGTCATGGCACCGAGCGGCGAAGCATCGGCGCCACAAGCAGTCTGAGGGAGTTCGGCGATGGAAAATTCGGTCAAAGCTGGCTCCGGTGAACTGAACTCAGTCACGGAGGGGCGTTTTGGGCTTCACTTTCCCATCGTCATCGGCTGCATCATCATCGCGCTATTTTTAGGCGCCTTGGGTGGTTGGGCGGCACTGGCGCCGCTGGAAAGTGCTGCGATCGCTCCAGGCGAGGTCGCGATCGACACCAAGCGAAAAACGATTCAGCATCTCGAAGGCGGAATCATCGGCGAAATTCTGGTGCGAGATGGTGACATTGTGGTCGCCGGACAGGTGCTCATACGGTTGGAAGAAATTCAATCTCGAGCCGAACTCGGACTTTTACAAGGCCGATACATCACAGCGAGCGCAGTTGAAGCACGTCTGATCGCCGAGCGTGATGGCAGGAAGGATATCGCCTTTCCAGAATGGTTGTTAGATCGCCTTGTTGAGCCGGAAGTCATCAAAACCGTTTCAGGACAGGATAATATATTTAACTCAAGACGAGAGTCATTGAATCATCAAACACAAATACTGCATCAGCGCATAGCGCAGTTCGAAGAAGAGATAACCGGCCTTGAGGGACAAATCGCAGCGGAGAATGTACAACTCAAACTTATCGGTGAGGAGATCAAAGATGTTCGGCACTTGGTGGAGTTGGGCTTAGCCAGACGTCCGCGTTTGCTGGCGCTGAAGCGGGAAGTCGCGGCTCTGGAAGGCCAGCGAAGCCAAAACCTGGCGAGAATTGCGCGGGCCAGGCAGAGCATTTTAGAGGCCGAACTGAGAATCTCCGAATTGCACACCGTGTTGGTCAATGAAGTCGTTCAGCTTCTTAGCGAGACACAAGCTGAACTATTTGACCTGGCGGATAGAATCCGCGCGAGCGAGGACAAGCTGATCCGAACGGAAGTTCGTGCGCCCATCGGCGGCAACATCGTGAACCTCCAAGTGCACACGCTCGGCGGCGTCATCGCGCCCGGCGCGCCACTGTTGGATATTGTCCCGAGTGATGACCCCCTGGTAATTGAAGCGCGCGTCGATCCCGGTGATATAGACGTCGTGCGCCCGGGCCTGGATGCTCAAGTGAGAATATCCGCGTTCAGCCAAAAAAACATGACGCCAATTCCTGGGGTCGTAACCTACGTATCCGCGGACCGGCTTGATGATGAACGAACGGGTGTCGGTTATTATGTGGCGCGGATAATGCTGGAGGAGAAGGATATTTTTGAAGCGTTGCAGGGAGCGAAGCTTCAACCGGGGATGCAAGCCGAGGTAATCATAGCGACAGGTGCGCGAACAGCGCTCGAGGCAATCATCAGCCCCCTGTCAAGCAGTTTTAACCGCGCATTTAGAGAAGACTGAGAACGCAGAATAACAATCGTATAAAGCCATGTATTTAATTTGATTAGTAGTATGGCTCCTGCGGTGTTTCGGTTTTATTTTAGGTAATATTGGTGCCACCTTCTGCCCCCATCGCCAAGATTCAGCCATAGCTCTGCACAATATTCGGGTTGCCAATATTGATGTCCGCTGTCGGCGGCGAATCAGATTCAAATAAAGATTGGCTCCGACAGCTTTGCCCGACCCGACCCGAACATCACACCGCCTGAATATGGACGGGGGGCAATTCATGCGTTCGCCAGCGACGGAGCTCTAACACGGTTCGACCGTTCGAGTTCTTGTTAGCGAAAAAAATCAGTCCGAAGAACCCGCGCAAAATTCTTAAACCCTCGCGGACGACCAACAACAATAGGACCGCTAACAAAATGTCTCTTTCTTCTCATGTTCAAACACTGATCGTCAG
>JAPYQV010000429.1 GCA_029937205.1 Alphaproteobacteria bacterium | reverse complement strand
TCTGCCGGCCTGGCAGGCGGGCGAGCCCGGTGCCGGCTATGTGCACGGCATGTACGCTTTCGGGCTTGAGGAATGCGGCGACTATGACGCTGCTCTGAAGCTGGGAGAGAGCGCCGTGGCTGAGAATCCGGGCGATATCTGGGCGGTGCACGCGGTTGCCCATGTGCATGAAATGACCGGGCGCAGCAACGACGGTATCGCCTGGTTGAAGGGCACGGAAGACGGTTGGCGCGGCTGCAATAATTTTGCTTACCATGTGTGGTGGCACCGCGCCCTCTATCACTTCGAACTGGCGCAATATGATGACGTACTGCGGCTTTACGATGAGAATTTCCGCGCCGAGACGACCGAGGATTATCTCGACATCAGCAATGCCGTTGCCATGCTGTGGCGCCTGGAGAATGCCGATGTTGCCGTCGGCGGCCGCTGGGAAGAGCTCGCCGACAAGGCGGAAAGGCGCATCACCGAACATTTGCTGATTTTCGCCGATCTGCATTATGCCATGGCGCTGGCGGCGGCGGGGCGGGGGACGGCGCTGGACACCAAGATCGAATCCATGCGCCGCGCCATATCGACCCGGCGCACGACCCAGGAACTGGTGTTGGCCGAAGTCGGCGCGACGTTGACGCAAGCGGTGCGGGCGCAATTTCAGGGAGATTTTGAGCTCGCGCTGCGCTTGATGTTGCCGCTGCGCTACCGTGTCCGCGCCATCGGCGGTAGCCATGCGCAGCGCGATATGTTCGCGCAAATGTTGATCGATGTGGCGCTGAAGATCAAGAAATTCGCCCTCGCCCGGGTGCTGCTGCATGAGCGCGTGGCGCTAAGGCCGGGCAGTGCGCGCAGCTGGAATCTATTGGCCCAAGCGCTGGTCGGCGACGGCAAGGCCACGGACGCGGCCGAGGCACGGCGGCGCGCGGACGACATTCTGGCCGCTTGAGCAGGTGGGCGGGCAGGTGATCCGGAAAGGCTATGCCGACTGCTCGGCCGGCCAGATCCACTATGCCCACCGTGCCGGCAACGGCCTGCCGATCGTCTGTTTTCACCAGACGGCGAGCTCCGGCGTTTCCTTTCATCGCATCATGGCGGCGAGCGGCCTCGCCAATCCGCTATACGCTCTCGATACGCCGGGCTTCGGCGGCTCCTTCGAGCCCGATGGGCGCCCGGCTTTCGAACAATATGCTGCCTGGTTGTTTGAAGCCTTGGCGGCTTTGGGTGTGCATGAATTCTACGCGCTCGGCCATCATACCGGCGCCGGCATCTGCGTCGAACTGGCGGCGCGCCACCCGGAAGCCGTCAAAGCAATGATCCTGATCGGCCCCTATCCTCTGACGCCACAGGAACGCGAGGAATTTCGCCGGCATTTTTCCTCAGCCATCTCGCCGACCGAGGATGGCGGATATCTGATGACCACTTGGCGCTATCTCGCCGGCCTTGGCGCCAAGGCCGATCTCGAGGTTCACCACCGCGAGCTGTTGAATCACGTGCGCGCCTATGACGGCCGCTTCAAAACCTATTCGGCGGTGTGGGACTATGATTTCACCGCGCCTTACAAAAACGCCACATGCCCGATCCTGCTGATGGCAGCAGAAGATGACGTGCTCTATCCCTATCTCAAGCGCGCCCAGGAATTGCAGCCGAGCGCCACGGTGGCGGAGGTCACGGGCGCTAATTTCGAGCCCGAATTGGACGCCGACGGAATTGTGCAAGCTTTGCTTGGATTTCTTCGCCAGATGAACTGACTTAGCGGCCCATATTGTAATATTCGGGATTGGGCCGGGCGTCGACGGCGCTGGCGAGGCGGTTGGAGGCGGCGTAGAAGCCGGCGACCTCGGCAATATCGAAAATATTCTCGTCGCTGAATTTGGCGCGCCGCAGCGCCGCGCGGTCGCTTTCGTCTATGGCCGCCGGAGTTGCGCTCAGCTTCCAGACAAAATCGAGCATGACGCGTTGGCGGGTTGGCAATTCGGCGACGCGGTAATTGGTTGCCAATTGATCGCCCAGTTCGGCGTTGCCCGACAGCACTCGCACGGCCGCACCGTGGGCCACCAGGCAGTAATGGCAATGGTTCACCGAGGAGACCACCACGGCAATCATTTCGCGTTCGAGCCGTGTCAGGCCGGAATCGCCCAGCATCAGCTCATTGTTATATTTGCGGAAATGCTCCAGCCGGCTCGGCCGCAAGGTGTAGGAGCGGAACACATTCGGTACGAAGCCGATCTTCTCGACGAACTTAGAGAACAGCTTCTTGATCGCCGGATCGAGGCGGCGTTGGTCCGGCAGCTTTAGCGCGTGAATCTTATTGATGCCTGATCTTGGTCGCGCCATTTAGGCGCCGCACTGGGCGCGGTGCAGCAAAAGATGATCCGCCAGCACGCAGGCCATCATCGCTTCGCCGACTGGCACCGCGCGGATGCCGACGCACGGATCGTGCCGCCCCTTGGTGGAAATTTCGGTATTTTCGCCGGCCAGGTTCACGGTTTGCCGGAAACTCAGGATCGAACTTGTCGGCTTGACGGCAAAGCGCAGGCGAATGTCCTGGCCGGTCGAGATGCCGCCCAAGATGCCGCCGGCATTGTTGGAGAGAAATTCCACACTGCCGTCCGCTCGGCTGCGCATTTCATCGACATTGTCTTCGCCGCTGAGCGTCGCGGCGGCGAACCCGGCGCCGATCTCGACACCCTTCACCGCGTGGATGCTCATCATCGCGGCCGCGAGGTCGGCGTCGAGCTTACCGTAATGCGGCGCGCCCAGTCCGACCGGCACGCCGGCGGCTTCGATTTCGACCACGGCGCCGACCGACGAGCCGGATTTGCGCACGCCATCGAGATAGCTTTCCCAGGCCGCCGCCGCCGCGGGGTCCGGGCACCAAAACGGGTTGTCGTCGGTCGCCGCCCAATCCCAATTGGCGCGGTCCACTTCCATCTCGCCGAGGCGTATCAGCGCACCGCGGATGGTGATGTCGGGACCGAGAATTTTGCGCGCCACGGCGCCGGCGGCAACTCGCATGGCGGTTTCGCGCGCGCTCTGCCGGCCGCCGCCGCGATGGTCGCGGATGCCGTATTTGGCCTGGTAGGTGTAATCCGCATGGCCGGGGCGAAACTTATCCTGGTTGTCGCCATAATCGCCGGAGCGCGCATCCTGGTTTTGGATTTGCAAAGCGATCGGCGTGCCGGTGGTGCGGCCCTCGAAGG
>JAPYQV010000428.1 GCA_029937205.1 Alphaproteobacteria bacterium | reverse complement strand
CCCAAACGGTGTGGCGGTCCGCGTTCGATGGGGCCAGTCGAATTCGATACGGCCGCTCGCTCACCACGCGCAAACCCAAATTCTCCAGGCTCGGCAGAAGATCGGAGAGCGGTATCGGCGACTCGCCATGATAGATTTTGAAATTGATTGTCGCGTTGCCGTCTTCAGGCCGGCGATAGAGATTCATGGCGATCGAGTCACCGTGCACAACCTGCTCGATCTTGGCCACATCCTCGGCGGCAATCTCGGGCGAAAAATATTCCCGGTAGGACGTCGGAAACGCCTCGCCATAAGTTTGGAAAAGGGCGCGTTGGCGCTCACCGTCAAAGCGTTCGCCGATTTCCGAATTGAGTTGATCGCGCCAAGACAGTGCCGTTTCGGCAATACGCGCCTCGGCTTCGGCGAGATCAACATCGGGTATATTTCCGGGCGTCGTTTCAATAAAATAGTGGAGACGCGCCAAGGGCGAATCACCGACCTCCGCCGCATAACTTTGGCAGGTGCCGGCAAATGCGGTTGCCAGTATTTCCTCAACGCGTTTCCTGAGATCGGTGTTGTAGCGGTCGCGGGAAAGATAGACGAGGCACGAGACAAATCGTTCGAACGGGTCGCGCCGGGCGAACAGTCTGGTTTGGTGCATGGTCTCGGCGTCGATCACGCCAAGGCTTAAGGAGAGCAGATCCTGCACACCGATTTGGAACAATTCATCGCGCGGCAGGGATTCGAGAACATGTTCGAGCGCCTTTTGATTGTGGCTGCCGGCGGTAAATTTCGAGTGCTCCAGCACATGGCTTACCTTGCGCCGCAACACCGGAATATCATTGACGCTGCGGCTGTACGCGGTGGAAGTAAAAAGCCCCATAAAGCGCCGTTCGCCGCACACCCGGCCTTCGCTGTCGTACATTTTCACGCCCACGGAATCCATTGCCACCGGGCGATGCACGCGCGAGCGCTTGGCGGATTTGGTGATCATCAGAAGATTGGGAGAGGCGTAAAATTCGAGTGCTTCTGGCGGTAGTTTATCCGACCAGGCACCGAGCGGACGCACTTCGGGATCGCGCAGCACGCCAATACCCGAATCGGCCGAAACCTGATAACGGAAATCGCCTTCAGCGATACTGGCGATATCATATTCGCGGTATCCAAGAAGGGTGAAATGGTTTTCCGACATCCAATTCAGGAAGGCGACCGATTCATCGACTTCACCCTGAGCGACGCCCGGCGGCGGCTTCTGTTGCAGCAGCGCCACCGTATCCGCCAGTCGGGCCAGCATGCCTTTCCAACCGTTGACCACGGCGCGCACATCGCCGAGCACGTCAATCAGGCCGCGCTCCAATTCCATCAGGGCGCTCTCGCTGGCGCAATGGTCAATCTCAATCAATACGCAGGATTCGAGCCCCGCACTGCCACTGCCACTGGCACTACCAGCCGCACCCTGTAATTCCGTGAGCATGCCGGCGCCGTCACGGCGCGTTCTGAGAACCGGGTGAATCAGGCGGTGAATTGTCAATTGTTGCGCCGCCAAATAGGCGGTGGTCGAATCGATGATGAACGGCATATCGTCGTTCAGCATGGCCACAACCGTATGGCTGGATTGCCAGCCATCGATCTCCGGTGTTGGGTTATACACCCGCAGCTTCAACGCGCCGGCCGGGCGCTCCTGCACAAAGCGCCACTGCGCCAAAGCAATGGCGGTCAGCGCCGCATTGCCGGTCGCGGTCAGGTTTTCAAGCGGCAGCGCGGCGTAAAATGCCCGCACAAACCCGCTCGCATGCCCCGCCGGTTGCTCCGGCAGTTGCTCACATACCGCTGCGGCGACGGAATTCAGGAAATCCCGCACCCCATCCGATAGGGGAAAACCCCCGATATTCGTTTCTGCTAATTTTTCGCCGGACAAACCATTAACCATGTGTAGATCGTACGACCCCGAGATTATTTAAAATTTAATGAGTTACTATAATTTAATGAGTTACTATAAATGGTGGTGCCAATCATGGTTAACAAATATTACTCGACGGCTCGCCGCGTGCGGGTTTAAATAGACTTTAGGAAATGCCGTGTAAGAAGCGCCATGCCAATTCGAGCGGCGGGGCTGAGACTTGCCGGTTCGAATTAAGTGCTTTGGCACTCGGACGCCATTATTGGCGCCGGCAAGACATACGAACTTGAATTTATAGTCCAATTGGGAGGAACAAGATGTCCAAAAATGCTGCAGGCTCCGCGAAGACTCAGGAATATCTGGAACGCTATATGGAAGGCGTTAAAAAGCGCAATCCGGGCGAGCCGGAATTTCTTCAAGCGGTTTATGAAGCCGCCGCAACAATTTTCCCGTTTATCGCGGACAAACCGATTTATCACGAAAACCAGATTCTGGAGCGCATGGCCGAGCCCGAGCGCGTCATTATGTTTCGTGTCCCTTGGACGGACGATAAGGGCAATGTACGGACCAACCGCGGCTACCGCATCCAGTTCAACAGTGCGATCGGCCCCTATAAGGGCGGTATCCGCTTTCACCCAAGCGTGAATTTGAGCATTTTGAAGTTTCTCGGCTACGAGCAAACCTTCAAGAACAGCCTCACCGGACTGCCCATGGGCGGCGGCAAGGGCGGCGCCAATTTCAATCCGAAAGGCAAGTCGGAAAATGAAGTAATGCGCTTCTGTCAGTCCTTCATTACCGAACTGTTCCGCCACATTGGTGAAAATACGGACGTTCCGGCTGGCGATATCGGCGTCGGCGGACGTGAGATTGGCTTCATGTTCGGCCAATATAAGCGCATCACCAACCGCTTTGTCGGCGTGCTGACCGGCAAGGGCCTCGAATTCGGCGGCTCGAAAATGCGCACCGAAGCAACCGGCTATGGCGCCATGTTCTTCCTGCGCAATATGCTGGAACAGGCCGGCGGCGGCATGGACGGCAAGCGCGTGCTCATTTCAGGCTCAGGCAATGTTGCCACCCACGCGGCGGAGAAGGTTCTTCAGCTTGGCGGCACGCCGCTCACGCTGTCGGATTCAGGCGGCTTTATTCTTGCCGATGGCGGCCTATCCCAGGAGCAAATCGATTGGGTGAAAGAACTGAAGGGCGCGCGCCGCGGCCGTATTTCGGAAGCGGCCGATGAATTCAACAACATTTCTTTCCATGAAGGCCAACGTCCTTGGGGTGTGGAAGCGGATTGCGCAGCGCCGTGCGCCACCCAGAAC
>JAPYQV010000427.1 GCA_029937205.1 Alphaproteobacteria bacterium | reverse complement strand
GATCCTCCTTTAGATCAGGCCGCAGTTTGTTCCAAATTATATGACGACGGACAGGGTTTCCAAGTTACTTAAAAGAGCGGTTTGGCCAGATGGAACCCGTTTAGAACCTTCTGCTAAGGTCACTGATGCAATGGCAAATAACAGCCCAAATGCAGAAAGAACATAGATTTCTGTGCGTTCAACATCAAATGGGTTACCAAGAATCGCGGCAAACGGCAGCAATATAACTGACGATAGCACTGCGGGACCCGCCCCTGGCGTATCTGGATATTTTCGATAAACGACCATTATCAAGGCCATAACGGTGCTCATCCACAAGGCCAACAAATCGCCGTTGAGGCTGATTTGACCAAGAGAACCCGAAACAATTAGCGCAACACCCAAAAGCGCGCCAACACATCCCACCATCGTCCTTGATGAAACTTTTTCTCCAATGACCGACCAAGCGAGTAGCGCAGCGATAAGTGGAGAAACCGCATAGATACCCAACCCTGGTCGACCGTTCGTTAGGTTTTGGTCTCGAAACACTGCCTCGAAAATTCCTGTCATTGCGAGGTTGATTTGTGAACGAACCCACTTTGGATACTGAAGATCGTTCGCGGCGCAGATCGCGATTGCCTCTATCAACGCGAATTTGTCTCCTTTAGACCATCGGAACTCACAGGCCGCGAAGATCAGATCGTCCTGGTAGGCCAGTTGGGCTTCGCTCAGGCGAAGTTTTTCCTCAGCAATTTTCCGATCCGTCACATCGCGTCCCATGGCCTGCAGTTCGACCACACGCCCGCTGTCATCAAGGAACGCGCGATTGGTCCACTCCATCCAACAAAGCGAGCCGTCAGCCATGAAAAATCGATGCTCAATCTTATCGATCGGTTTGTCGGGCCCCAATCCGGCAAAGTGTTGGCGAAGAGAGCTGCGTTCCTCTGGCGGGACGAGATCAAATATGTTCACCTCAGCCGCAGCGCCCGGATCAAATCCACCTTGCTGGGCATAGGCCGCGGTTGAGTAAAGTAAACTGCCGTCCGGCTTGAAGCGGCAAACGAACTCCGGCTGATCCTCGATCAGGCTGCGGTAGCGTATATCGCTGGCTTGAAGGGCTTCCTCGCGCTGCTTCACATCCGTGATTTCTGTACGAATACTGACAATTCCGCCATGCGCCAGGATGTGATCGCTGCGTTTGATCCAAGTGCCGGTTTCGAGTTGCAATTCGGATGTCTTTCCGGCCATTTGCTGTTGCCGCACTTCGTGAATAAATTCATCGACACGGCCAACCGACGCGGGCAATGCCCCACTCTAGTAGTAGGTTTGGCGAATGTCTTCCCGCCGCGCGCCCGGCACGAGATGCTGTGTAATCTCGGGAAACAGTTCGCGGTAGCGTTTGTTGGCATAGACGAAGCGCTCGTCCGAGTCATAAAGCGCGAAGCCTTCGGAGGCGTTGTCCACGGCCTCGCGCAATTGACGTGCTTCATTCTCGGCAAGTTTTTGTGCGGTGATGTCGCTGTTCGACCCGACGATGCGCAGGACCTTGCCATCCGGCGCTCGGATCGCCCGGCTGATGGAGCGAATCCAGATATATTCGTCGTTCGGTCGGCGGTAGCGATATTCGACGCTATTGAGTGATTCGGACGTTTGGGACGCGTTGGTCTGCAGGTAGACGCGCAGACCTTGAACGACCATTGCGCGGTCCTCGGGATGCAGGCGCAATATCCAAGGGTCGTCATCATCCTCAATGTCAAATTCGCGGCTCGATTCTATCTCATCTCCGCCGTAGATAAACTGTTGGCCAGATGACCGCCACATGACACCGCGCGCTATGTCCCAATCCCATATCGCTGTTTTCGTTGCCCACAGGGCGAGATCGAAGCGCTCAGTGAATTGCTCCTGGGACTCACTCTTTATTTTTTGCCTATCCGACAATTGGATACTCGCATTTCGTCGTTGTGCTCGAAACTTCAATATCAAGATCTTGAAGAAGCAAGTTCGGGCGCAACATTGGTTTATTTGGCCGGGAACGAATTCGTCACTATTGGATTAATACTAATTTAAATTATAAACCGTTAACCTTTTGGAATTGCCTGTACAAATATTAATCGGGCTCCACCAGCTTCGGTTTGGGAAACCTTTGGCGGCGTTGGGCGTCTTTCATGGCGGCGCGGGTCGCGTCTTCAGATTCGCGATCCTTTAACTGGTCGCGAGCCAGGTTTTCGACCGCCAGTTCACGGAAATGGGCGGCTTGGGCATCGCCGGCGTCATGCGCCAGGCTGAACAGTTTGAAGGCTTCTCCGGCGTTTTTCTCGACCCCACGGCCGAGCAAGAAGAGCAGGCCGAGAGCGAAGTGCGCTTCATTGTCACCCGCATCGGAAGCCGTTCGCAGAAGCTCGGCCGATTTATCCATCGCCCGGGCGACCGCGTTGGCCAAGGTTAAATCCGTGTCCGAGATAATGCCGCTCCCTTCAGCCATCGGAAAATTGTTTTGCCCTCGCCCTGACTCTGCCGCGCAACAACGTGAGCAGGCGAGAGCCTAGCATCAAATGGTTAAATTTAATCATGCTTTGAAACAGCAGGGTCTGCGGGTGCGCCGTGGCCGGATTTCCATATAAAGGTTTAATTTACCAAATTATCTTAGTTTTCAAGCAGTTTGCCGCATCGCAACGGGCGGCAGAATTGATCTAATTTACGAATTGGTGCCGACATGCAGTCATTAGATACCGGGACGTTCGAAACCGCGTCGAGCTAAATCAATGCCTCCGCGGCGCACGATGCGGAAACCCAGGATTTCGATTACGATCTCTTCGTCATCGGCTCCGGCCCTTCCGGTCAACGGGCGGCGATTCAGGCCGCGAAGCTTGGCAAGCGCGTCGCCATGGCGGAAATGAAATCGGTTATCGGCGGCACCTGCATCAACACCGGCACCATTCCCAGCAAGACGTTGCGTGAGGCGGCGCTCCATCTCTCGGGTTACCGCGAGCGCAGCATTTACGGCGCCTCCTACTCGGTGAAGCATGGCATCACCATGGCGGACCTGCTGTACCGCACCGAAACGGTGATCCGCAATGAAATCGACGTGACCCAACATCAATTGCAGCGCAACAATATCGAATTGTACAATGCGCGCGCCTCGTTTGCCGGGCCGCACAGCATCTGCCTGGATCTCAGCGGCAATCGCGGGCGGCGGGAAGTGAGCGCCCAGGCAATCGTCAATTC
>JAPYQV010000426.1 GCA_029937205.1 Alphaproteobacteria bacterium | reverse complement strand
TACCTCCACATACTCATAGATAATCACGAATTACGTGGCACAGGTATAAGGGGGCAGAACATCATCGCCCAGCTCTACAATACCGACCGATGGAAGGACGAGCTGAGCGCTCAGTTTAACGATGTCGCCACTGCCTATGTTGCGGCGATGGCGCGCGCGCTGCCCGATTGCAAGCCGCGCGATTTGCTCTACGGCTATCAGTTTCTGCTCGGCGCCATGATGATCACCTTCGCCGAAACCGGACGTATCCACCGTCTCGCCGAGGGCCATGGCAAAGCGGACAATCTCGACGAGATATGCGGGCGGATGACGCGTTTCGTTGCCGCCGGCTTTCGCGGATTGGCAGCCGAGGCGCGCTGAAGCCTAGCCGTCGCCGGCGCTGAGCCCTTTCGCGCGACGTGCCAGAATCGGGCGCGCCAGGATCAGACCGAGCCCCACCAACATCAGCGCGCCGGCGAACCAGACGAAGCCACTATGGCGCTCGGCGAAAAACACCATGCTCCAGATGATGCCGACGACGACGCCGACGACGTTAATCATCGACATCAGGAAAGCGCCGGTGCGTTTGACGATCTCAAAGAACAGCGGCCACATGATGATATTGACCACCACCGCGCCGAGCAGCGCGAGATCGCCGTCCTGCACCGGCCCGGGAAAGATATAAAACTGCCCCGTCGCCAGCATTAGCGGCAGCAGCAGCAAGGCGCTCGAAAGGAGAATGCCGACCGCCAGCGAGAGCGACGGCGTTTCCGGCGGGCGCACCAGTTCGACATAGACGTTGAGGCCGGCAAAACAGATCGGCGCCAGCAGCGCCAGCAGAAACCAGCCGGCCATGCTCGCCTCCGGCAGACTGCCGCTCGGCACGACAATAAAAAGCACCCCGGCGACGCCCAGCACCAGCCCGCCGATGCTCATGATGTGGACGCGCTCAAGCCGCGCGAGAAGCGAAAACAGATAGGTGAAGGCGGGCGTCAAAATAACCAACAGAACCGCGACGCCGGAGGGCAGCTTGGGCGCAACGAAGGCGAGCAGCGCGAAGGGAAAAGCGACGCCAAGTACCGCCGCGACGCCGTAAGCCTTTAAATGGGCACGGTCGACCTTCGGCAATTCGCCGCGCACCGCGGCAACGAGCGCCAGCACCAGACCGGCGCCGAGCGTGTACCAAAACACATAGGCGAAGAACGGCACCCCCGCCTCGGTCGCAACCTTGTTGACCGAAAACAGAAAGCTGAAATTGACGCCGGCGATGAAAATCAGCAGCAGCGACAGCGCCAACCCGCCACTGCGGCGCGCGATGATCTCGGCAGATGTCATATTGCGCGGCTGGGCTAGCGCTTCAAGCCGGAGATATCCCAGCCGACCTGGTTGTACATATCGGCGGCATTCCACAATCCACGCAGATATTTGATCTTGCCGTTCTCGACGAAACAGACTTGCGAAAACTGGCAGTCGAACTTCTTCCCGGTGTTGGGCAGGCCGAAATATTCCTTGCTGATGGTGCCGCTCATGCGCCCCAAATCGCACACCACATTCCCCTGAACGCAAAAATTCTCCATATAGAGCGAGAGATCCGGCACCGCTTCGAGCCAGCCGGCGCCGAATTTGCGGATCGCGGCATGGCCCTCCGCCGGTGGCAGGGTGATGTCGTGATAGACACCGTCCGCCGCCATCGGCGCCACCACCTCCTCGATATTCTGGCTCGACCAACCGCGGCACTGCCGCACCAGCAGCGCCAGATTGTCGCGCTCTTCATCGCTGAGGCCGGTGAAGCTCTCGATCGGCTGATCCGCCATATTGCGGTCGCTCTGCATCCATTCGCGCTCGCTCATTCCCTGCTCCCTCCCGTCTTCGTTTGCATGACCCACTGCCGCGGCCGGAATAGTGCCTAGCACCACCCGCGAAATCCATGATATTCAACGCCACTGATCCAAGAAGGAGTTTGTCATGGCTGAAAACACACTGGAACAACGCATCGCGCGTCGCTCGGCGAATGTCTTTGATCGCTTTGGACGCACCCGTTTGTCGTGTTTGCGATTTCTGTCTCATCTTCGTTCCCTTCGGTCACTACGATGAGCCAGAAATCCTTCCTTATGCAATCCGACTAGTTTGTTCCATAGGCGCTGACGTCAGACAAAGCGGACCAATAAAACCGCCGGCTTCCTGAGCCTTCCCAGTCTCGCCTTCCAGCGCCGAGGGAACGAACAATTCATAGAGCCTACGGAGAAGATCAGAAGCTTCATCGAGTTTGATGCCTGGCGATTTGCCATTCGTCCCTTGCGCGTTGGTAACAAGCTTCTGGAGTTCGGCTGCTATGCTGTCGGAGGTTACGATACCTTCTTCAGTCTCATATTCCTGCTGTCGCATGAGCAGAAGCTGCCGCTCATAATAATGGGCGGCTTCATTGATGGCAGCGTGGCTGGCCCAGAGCGCCTGTCGGCGTTCGGTATCGGCACCTCGCGGAACCACCAACTTTAGCCGTATCGTTCGTGTGGCCATGCCCAAGTGTCAGGCGAGGGTAAGAATTTAGCAATATTTACTGTGCCAAGTGAGCATCAGGGTTGTTTCGATAAAATGTTAAGTGCCTGAAGACTGAGCGCTATTTTGTCTCGTTGGGTTGCTTCGAAGCCTGGTGGCACTGCCCTTCCTTGTATGGCGGTGAGTCGCGCGGAGGCGCTTTCGTCTAGTCGTAGATGCTCGGTGTAACGGGCGACCATTGCCTCGGTCTTCCATCCTCCATCGCGCATGATCGCGGCAACGCGTAGGTAAGCTGCCGCAGTTCGGCATTGATCGCCTTGACCTTCTCCACGTGCTTCCTGGACCGTCGTCCGTGCTTCGTATGCGCTGCTATGGACCGGGCTCTGCCTTCCTCGGTTCGCGGTACGGTGCTCCTGCCGCCATGCAACTTGCAGCGGATTCGACCACCGATGGCGGGGTTTTGGCACGCCCCGCCCGCCCGGGTCTTTGCACCGCACCTGCGCCCCGGCCAACCCGGCCCGAAACGCGTTGCGTTGCCCGCTTGGATAAATTCTGCGTGGTTAACTTTATTCACTATCTATTTCCGCCGCTCACGAGGTTGGGCGTTCAATCATCGCTCTGGGTCACCGTTTGAGGGGGTTAACCCTGTCCCGTGGACCGAGCACCCCGGCCCACGGCCCATAGCTCGAGGGCCGCAAGACACGCCTCACCGACGGCTTTCCTGTCACGCGTTTGGTG
>JAPYQV010000425.1 GCA_029937205.1 Alphaproteobacteria bacterium | reverse complement strand
GGTGATGGCGGGTGGGTTTGGCAAGCGCCTCGGCGCGCAAACGCGTGATACGCCAAAGCCGTTGCTGCCGGTTGGCGAGCGCCCGATTTTGGACCGCCTGCTCGCCCAGCTTGAAGATGGCGGCGTTGAGGCGATTACCATTGCTGTGCACTACCGCGCTGATCAAGTAGAAGATTTTGTCGCCGCGCGCAGCAATCGCGCCGAGATTAATTTTATCCGCGAGACCGAACCTTTGGGTACGGCAGGTGCATTGGCGTTGATGCCCGAGGTGGTAAATGAAACGACGATTGTCGTCAATGGCGATGTGGTGTCGCGCGTTGATTTTGCCCGTTTGCGCAATTTTCATGCTGAGCATGGCCATGACGGCACCGTGGCGGTCTCGCGCTATAATGTTCATATCCCCTTCGGTGTGTTGCGCCTTGGCGAGGATGGCTTGTTTTCCGGTATTGAGGAAAAGCCCACCCATTCCTATTTCGTTGCCGCCGGCATTTATATGCTGTCGCCGGAATTTGTTGCTTTGACGCCGCGCGGGCACGCGGTGGATATGCCGGAAGTTCTTGAAACCGGGCGCCGGCAGGGTCTGCGTATCGGTCTCTTTCCCTTGCATGAATATTGGCGCGATGTGGGCCAGCCGGATGATCTCGCCATGGCCAATGCGGAGAATGGCGCGTGACCCCTGAGACAAATATTCCAGTAGCGGTGCCTGATCTGCGCGGCAATGAGGCGATTTATCTGGCGCGCTGTATCGAGGATAATTGGGTTTCTTCCGCCGGACCGTTTGTCAGCGAGATGGAAAACCGTGTTGCCGAGATTAGCGGCACGGCGCATGGCGTTGCGGTGGTCAACGGCACGGCGGGCCTGCATCTTGCATTGCTGGCTGCCGGTGTTGCGGCGGGGCAGCGCGTGCTGATCCCCGATTGGACCTTTGCCGCTACCGCCAATGCGGTCTTTCATGCCGGTGCCGAGCCGTTCTTCGCCGACATTACGCAACAAAGCTGGACGCTTGACCCGGCGGCGCTGGAGCAGATTTTGGCCGCGCCGAAAAATCGCATTGGAGCGATGATTGCCGTCCATGCGCTTGGTCATCCGGCTGAGCTGAATGCGCTCACCGCCATTTGCCGGAAAGCTGGCGTGGCGTTAATCGAGGATGCGGCCGGCGCGCTTGGTGCGACCTATCACGGGCGGCCGGTGGGCAACTTCGGTGAGTTCGCCGTGTTTAGCTTCAATGGTAATAAGACAATTACCGCCGGCGGCGGCGGTATGATCGTCACCAATGACGGTGCAGCGGCGGATCGTATGCGCCGCCTCAGCGCCCAGGCGCGCCAGGCCTCAGCCTATCGCCATGATGAAGTGGCATATAATTATCGCATGACAAACCTCAACGCCGCCGTTGGCCTGGCCCAACTTGAACGGCTGGAGGAAATGCTCGCTGCCAAACGCGCTCTGGCGGCGGTATATGATAAAGCGCTGGCCGGGCGCCCTGACCTCGCACCGATGCCGCGCCAGGATTGGGCGGAGAGTAGCTATTGGCTTTATGCGGTGTTGTGCGCGTCCGCTGATGATGCCGATGGGTTGGTGGCTCATTTAAACCAACGAGCCATCGGTGCGTCGGTATTTTGGCAATCGCTCTCGGCGCAGACGCCATACGCCGATTGCCCGCGGCAATTGACCGGCGTCTCGCATGCTATTTCGGGCCGAGTTGTCGTTCTGCCCTCTTCCAGTTCGTTAGTGCCTGAAGATCAGGCGCGGGTGGTCGCGGCGCTGGCTGAGTGGCGCGGATCGGCCGAGGTAAGATGAGCGATGGCAGTTTCCTGTTGGTTGGCGCCGGCGGCCATGCCAAGGCCATTGTCGAGGCGCTCGGGAAAAATGCATTGATGTCTTATGTTGATGCTGTCGCCGCCTCCTGGTTAGCGGCACAGCGCATTGATGATGACGAGACGGCACTGCAATCGACGCAACCGGAAAATTTTGTCATGGGCTTGGGCGGCGTCTCGGGCACGGCATTGGAACAGCGCTATGAGTTGTTCGAACGCTATCTCGCCTCCGGTCGCACGGCGCCGCCGGTCTGTCATCCGGCAGCGCATATCAGCCCCTCGGCGAAAATTGAAGAGGGCGCCATCATTCTTGCCGGCGCCCTTGTGCAGCCGGGCGCGCATGTCGGGCGCGCCACGATCGTCAACACCGGCGCTATTGTTGAGCATGATTCACATCTCGGTGCCGGCAGTCATCTGGCGCCGCGCGCGGTGCTTCTGGGTGGGGTGACGGTTGGCCGCTACGCCATGATTGGCGCCGGCGCGGTTGTCCTGCCGTCGAGTGCAATCGGCGATCGCGACTTGGTGCGGGCGAATAGCCTTTATCCTGAGAGCGGTGGCGCGTGATGAGCGGCGTGCAAATTATTGCCGAGGCGGGCGTCAATCATAATGGCGAGTTTGATCGCGCCCTGGCGCTGGTCGATGCCGCCGCACAGGCGGGCGCTGATATCGTCAAGTTTCAAGCCTTCCGCAGCCGTGATCTTGTTGCCGATGGCACGCCGACCGCAGCTTATCAAAAAGAAAATACCGGCCAGGCGACGCAGCATGAGATGTTGCAGCGACTTGAACTTTCGCTCGATCAATTGGCTGAGCTTGCCGGCCATTGCCGGGCGCGCAATATTGAATTTCTCTGTACCGCGTTTGACCCAACCATGATTGCGGCCTTGGTGAAAATGGGCATGCAGCGTATCAAGGTGGCGTCGGGTGAGCTTAACAATCTGCCGGCCCTGGCGCATTTTGCCGCCACCGATTTGCCGATCCTGTTGTCCACCGGCATGGCGACGCTGGAGGAAGTGCGTCTTGCGGTCGAAACGCTGCGCAACAATGGTGCGGCGGACATCACACTGCTCCACTGTACCTCGCTCTATCCCGCACCGATGGAAAGCGTAAATCTCCGCGCCATGCAAACGTTGCGTGACACGTTCGATGTGCCGGTAGGCTATTCCGATCATACCCTCGGAGATCATGTGGCGGTTGCGGCCGTGGCGCTTGGCGCCTGCGTGATCGAGAAACACCTGACCCTCGACCGCGCCTTTACCGGCCCCGATCACGCGACTTCACTGGAGCCGGCGGAATTTGCCGTCATGACGGAACGGCTGCGCGCCACGTCGCTGGCCCTAGGCGATGGCGTGAAGGCACCGAGCGCGGCAGAATTGGAAGTCGCCCAGGTCGCGCGCAAGAGTTGGCACGCGGCGACTGAACTTG
>JAPYQV010000424.1 GCA_029937205.1 Alphaproteobacteria bacterium | reverse complement strand
ACCGAATGCTGTCCATACGAAAAGACCGGATCGCGGAATTCGACCAAATAGAATCGCTGGATGAACTCAAACGACTGAAAGCCTGCCAAGGGAGTCATTGGCCGGACAGCGATGTTTTGGAAGCTGCCGGTTTCAGGGTTCTCCGGACCGTAAAGTTTGAAACGATGTATAAAATGGTTGGCGCCGGACGGTGTGATTATTTTCCACGCAGCATCATCGAAGGCTACGGGGAAGTGCGTCAGCAAGGCCCGGATGAGTTTTTCGCCTATGACCGCATTCTCATCGCTTACAAATTTCCAATGTATTTTTTCGTCAGCAAATCCAAACCTCAGCTTGCCCAGCGCATCGAGCAAGGCTTGATCAAGGCGTTGCATGACGGCTCCTTCCTGGAACTCATGAAATCTCAATCGACGACAAAATCTGCCTTCCCGTTAGACCGCTATCGCTCGTCCATCATATTTCACATCGAAAATCCGTACCTCACCCCGGAGACGCCAATCGAAAGGACCGAGCTTTGGTTGGAAATGCCTTCGTCTGAGTGACGGTGGTTGGCATCATTTCGGTTTGATCCGCATGGCTTTGAAGAATTTATGAGTATGTCTTGCCGCGTTGTGATTTCGGCGGCGTTGGGCTTCGCTGTGCTGATGGCCGTGTCCTTGCCGACCTCCGCCGAAGAGAGTAAAATGCACACCGGCGAAGCCGTTCAGGCACTGCCGCTATTCGATGCCCATGTTCACTACAAAGAACCGGCATGGCAGCCTTATCCCCCGGCTGCCATTGTCGAGCTGATGGACAAATCCGGTGTTGCCATGGCGTTGGTCTCATCGACCCCGGATGACGGCACGATCACACTTTGGCGCTATGCGCCAAACCGAATCGTCCCGGAACTTCGCCCCTATCACGGCACCGCCGGATCGTCGAACTGGACCAAGGCGCCGGGTATGTTCGACTATCTGGTAAAGCGGTTGAATGATTACCCGCATGAGGGCATCGGCGAATTTCACTTGCACAATGTCGATCCAAGCGATGAACCCTTGTTGCGAAAAATCGCGCAACTGGCCCTCTCCAGAAACATCTACATTCATGTTCATGCCGGCAAGGAGCCTGTCGATCTGCTGTTTTCACTGGAACCAAGGCTCAAGATCATCTGGGCACATGCCGGCATGTCCGAGCCGGCGCAAACGGTTGAAGAAATGATGGCGGCCTACGCGACGCTTTACGCCGACACGTCATTTCGCGAACGGGATATTCTAACGCCGCAAGGCACCATCGATCCTGCCTGGCGCCGGGTTCTCGAACGATTTCCGGAGCGTTTCATGATAGGCTCCGATACCTGGGTCAATGGTCAGTGGGACCGTTACGCGGAAATAATGGCGGTGAATCGGGAATGGCTGAGCCAATTTCCACGCCCGATAGCGGAACAAATTGCCTTTAAAAACGCTGAACGGTTATTTGGCCGAAACGTCGAAAACCGTCTGATCGGCACACGCTAGCGAGGCTTGAAGGTCCGCTGGGGAGTCAGTCGTAAAGCGCCACGCAGCGCACCTCAATGCTCCAGCGGTCGGGCGCATCGGCCGGCGTCTGCGGGTCCTCGAACGCGGTGTGGAAGCTGAAGGTAGAGGGTTGTCCTGGCGCGGCGGCATCGCCGTTGGCGCCGTTTGTGCGCGCCAGTTGGCCGGTCGAATCCCACTGTTTGATCAGCACCGCTTCGTCCCGCGTCAGGGCGGACCAGAAATACCATCGGTGGCGGTCGGCATGCTTTGAAAAATAATTCTCGCCGATACGATCGTGATAGTGGATCTCGAAGACAACCAAATCCTCCGGCGTGACACTCGTCGCGTCGCACAGCGCGAGCGGATGGGTGGCGACTGGCTGTTCTGCGATGTTGCGCCACACATTGATGATGGCGTAACGCCCGTTCGCCAACGCCGCCTCGACCTCGGCCGCACCCAGCAGCGCCTCGCCATCGCCGAGCGCCGTGCGCAACGTGTCGTTGCCGGTCGGCGGCAGCGTGAGGTCGCGCAAACGCTGGGGTGCGCTGGTTAACGTGTAGTCGCCGTGGACGACGCGCGCCGGCCCCTGCACCTGCTGCCCGCCCTCGATACGGCGCTTGCTGTTCTTGCCCGCCGCCGAGCGCACATTATGGTCGAAGGCGGCGACAACCCGCGCGCCGCTGGCTTCACGCACGAGCGCCACGCATTCCGGGTAATAGCTGCGCACGACTTCTTCGTGGTCGAGAAAGTCGAGCCCCGGGTCCGCCAGGCGGCGCGTATGCAGCTCGAACCCGTGTGCCTCAAGCGTCGGCCGCTGCGCCGCCGCCAGGCCGCGCGCGTCGATCAGCGGCATCGGCTGGAGCGCCAAATCGGTGCCTTGCCATGCGCTGTCGCTGCCGTCCCGGTCGCGGCGTGTAAGGGCCTTGCCGTTGCGATATAGCGAAGACTGAGCGGCAGCGCTCAGGTAGGGAATCGTTGCGGTCCGGTCTTCGCCGGTCGCCGCGCTTGCTGTGGAGGCCATGTTGGTCGTCCTAAAAATTCGAGCTTGTCGATAGTATGTCGTGACGCGCCGGGGGTGAAGTCGCCTGAGGCGCACCAACCCCAGCATACAGGTTGCCGCTCCCGAGACCGCCGTGTCAGCACTCGACGACGGTGACCGCAAGTCCGCCCTCGCTGGTTTCCTTGTACTTGGTCTGGAGATCGAGACCGGTCTGGCGCATGGTCTCGACTACCGCGTCAAAAGAAACGATGTGCGTCCCGTCACCGGCGAGTGCCAGCGATGCGGCATTGATGGCCTTTATCGCGCCCATGGAATTGCGTTCGATGCACGGCACCTGGACCAACCCGCCGACCGGATCGCAGGTCATGCCGAGATGGTGTTCGAGGGCGATCTCGGCGGCGTTTTCGACTTGCTCGGGGCTGCCGCCGAGCGCCGCCGAGAGACCCGCCGCCGCCATCGCGCTGGCCGAACCGATCTCGCCCTGACAGCCCACTTCCGCGCCGGAGAGCGATGCATTCAACTTGATGATGGCGCCGAACGCGGTGGCGCTCAGAAGAAAGCCGAGCGAGCCTTCCCGGTCGGCACCGGGACAATGGTCGCGGTAATAGCGCAGCACCGCCGGGATGACGCCGGCCGCGCCATTGGTCGGCGATGTGACGACGCGCCCGCCGGCCGCGTTCTCCTCATTCACCGCAATGGCGTAGGCGCTGATACGGTCCATATATTGATGCGGGAAGATAAGAT
>JAPYQV010000423.1 GCA_029937205.1 Alphaproteobacteria bacterium | reverse complement strand
ATGTTGAAATCGACCATGGCGAAAGAGGGAAAAACGCTATTCAGCCTGCGCGCCGGTGACGAGCGTGCGCGGCTCGATAAATTCCTCGCCCTCGCCCTGCCCGACATGTCACGCAACCGCCTCAAAGGCTTGATCGAAAACGGCCAGGTGCGCGTCGGCGGCGAGACGATAGCCGAGCCGGCATACCGGGTCAAACCGGGAGAGGAGATCGAGCTCACGGTGCCCGAAGCCAGCGTGGATGAAGCACCGGCACCCCAAGCCATGGCGCTTGACGTGCGCTATGAAGACAAAGACCTGATCGTCGTCAACAAACCCGCCGGGCTGGTGGTGCATCCGGCGGCGGGTAATTTCGACAATACGCTGGTCAATGGCCTGGTCGCCCATTGCGGTGCCAGTCTCTCAGGTATCGGCGGCGTGCGCCGGCCCGGGATCGTGCACCGCCTCGACAAGGATACCAGCGGGCTGCTTGTGGTGGCGAAAAACGACGCCGCCCACGCTGGGCTCGCGAGCCAATTCGAAGCGCACAGCCTGGACCGTGTCTATCTTGCCCTGGTGTGGGGTTCGCCGCTGCCGCCGCAAGGCTCGATCGAGGGCAATATCGGCCGCAGCCCGCGCAACCGCAAGAAAATGGCCGTTCTTAAGCGCGGCGGCCGTGCGGCACGCACCCATTACCGTGTCGTCGAACATCTCGCGGACGGCTGCTGGAGTCTGGTGGAATGCCGCCTGGAAACCGGCCGCACCCACCAAATCCGGGTTCACCTGACGGCGCGCGGCCACACGGTGGTCGGCGACCCGGTTTATGGCGGCACGCGGTGGCGTTCCGCCAAGGCATTGCCGCAACGGGCCGCCCAAGCCCTGGAAAAATGGCGACGCCAAGCGCTCCATGCCTATCGCCTCGGCTTTAAACACCCGCTCAGCGGCGCGCAAATTGAACTTGAGAGCGAGCCGCCGGAAGATATGCTGGCGCTCCTCGCTGCCGGGCGCCAAAAGTAAGGAAATCAACTAGGCCACACCAGCCCTGTTAAGTTATATTAAGATAATGCCGTTACGCACCCCCATGCCCGCTGAAAATACAGACGATAGTGCGATACTGGATTCGCTCGAGAATCTTGCTGATCGCAACCGCCTGCTGGAGCGCTTGAACGGCGAACTCCGCGCGCAATGGAATTTCGGCAGCATCGCATTGGTTGGTTGGCGCCCCGGCGACGGTGGTATCCACTATCTCGCGGTCCCCGCCTTAATGGTATTTAGCTCGGCGCAAAAGCATCGCCGCATTGTCCATGGCGAGCGCATGATGGAGGAGCGCACGTTCAAGGACATCGCGGAACTGCTCGAGGCAAAAGCCGAGCACTTTTCCTTCGATCTAGCCGAGGACCGGCCCGCACCGGTTTCGCCGGCCGATATCAATTCGGTCTTCAATCGCTACGCCATCACGCAAACGCGCAACCGGGCCGTCTTCCTGCACGATATTGCCGGCTTCTCTTTGTTTTCGCCGGAAGAACAGGCAGCACAATTGAGCACGCTTGAATATTCTCTCAACATTGCCGAAGAGAAAATCGCCTATTTCGGCACCGAGGTCGATCTCGCGCGCTCCACCACCGGCGATGGATATTATGCCTGGAATCGAATCAAGGGCGAAGATGCGGATGTGAACGTATTTTGCGTTCTCATGGTGGCGCTCGCCCACCAGGCGCTGCAACACCGCAAGATTACCCAGCGCCAGATACCGACCATTCGAACCGTGTTCGGCAGGGGCAGCCATTACAGCTATCATCAGAACAATCGGGTCAGCGCCGATGACAGTGACTATATCGTCTGCGAAATTACGATAAACTTGGCCCGCTTGATCGATTTTGCCAAACCCAACCAAATCCTGATTTCGAGCCTCAGCCGAAATAGCAGTGACGAATCCGGCAGCTCAAATATTTTGGAATTTTTCGACCACGCTGCGGCCGTTCTGGAAGGCCTGAGGAATTTCGAAATGGGTGAGCTCACCATTTCCCGTATATCGACCTATCTTACCGGCGCGCAAATATCGGACGGCTCCTACGCCGTGCGCGAGCTCGACATCACTGACAAGCATGGCATGAAGCACACCGCCTACAACGCCAAGGTCAATATTTTCCTCGCCGATGACGAGCCGATATTCCTCGGCCTTCAGGACGAAAACACCACTTCAATCGCCTAGACTTAGGGTCGATACTGTGAGCCCTCAGCCGGCAATGACACCATCCTTGCGTAGCGCTTCGATCTCAGCCGAGCTAAGGCCGATCTCGGTCATGATTTCATCCGAATGTTCGCCCAGGAGCGGCGCGCCGCGGCGAATGCCGGGCGGTGTTTTATCAAAGCGCGCGGCCGGGCGTGCTTGGCGCAAACGCCCGGCATGGGGATGGTCGCTGGTGAGAAGAATATCGCTCGCCGCCACCTGCTCATGGGCGATGAGTTCATTGCGCGTTAAAGCCGGTGCACAGGGCACGCCGGCGCTCTCAAGCCGCGCCAACCAATCGGCGCTGGTCCGCGTCTCTAACACCTCTTGAATAAGAGACAGGCGCTCATTGATGTTCTGGTCTCTCAGCGCCGACGTGGTGAAGCGTGGATCGTCGAGCCATTCGGGCCGCTCCAGCGCGCGCGTGAGCGCGTGCCACTCCCGGTCGCCCATCACGGCAACGCTGATATGGCCATCGAGGGTGCTGTAAATCAGGTCGATGAAGCTGGCGGCCCGCTGGGCGCTGACCGGCTTGTCGACAAATGTCTGTCCGCCCATATCGGACGACCACAGAAAAGCAACCACCGCATCCAGCATGGAGAGGCGAACATGTTGGCCTTCGCCGCTCTTCACCCGAGCCAACAACGCGGCGGTGATCGCCTGGGCGGCGGTAACCGCGGTGACCTTGTCGGGCACGATGGTGCGCACCAGGCGCGGCGGATTGTCGTCCGAGCCGCCCTGCACGGATGCGAGGCCGGATAACGCCTGGATGATCGGGTCATAGGTCGGCTTCGCCGCATAGGGTCCGTTCTCGCCAAAGCCACTCAGCGACACATAGACAATGTCGGGCCGCACGGCGCGAACATCCGCCTCGCCAACGCCAAGGCGCTCAACCACGCCGGGGCGAAAATTCTGTACGAACACATCGGCACTGGCGGCCATACGCAACAACACGTCCCGCCCCCCGGCGCTTTTCAAGTCGATGGCTATAGAACGCTTGTTGCGATTGTTGTTGAGAAAGTTTGCCGCCAGCCCACCCG
>JAPYQV010000422.1 GCA_029937205.1 Alphaproteobacteria bacterium | reverse complement strand
CCCGAGCTCGATACGGTCGAGAAGGTTGTCGCCTATGGCCAAACCGTGCGTGAGGATTTTGCCGCCTGGTGGCGCGCCGGCATCGTGCCGGGGACGGTGAACACCTATTACGGCGTGCAGCCGGCGCAAGGCGTGATGGAGCGCACCGCCTGGCACGCGGCGCAGCATTGCCGCCAGCTCATGGAAGTGGTGGCGCAATCGGGATTTGCGCCGGACGGCCCGCTCGGCGAGGCCGAGCTCGGCGGCCTGCCGCTGCCGGACAAAGTCTATGACGATGAAGTGCCCCTGAATGTCGCAGCCGCGACGGCGGCGGCGGCCAACGGGTGAGCAATCCATTCGTTTCCGACGCCGTTTTGGCAGGCGCCACGAGCTGACGGATCGCTGACATTTTCGATGCTTGAGGCGGGGCGGCAAAAAAGCGTATGTTGGCCCCCGCGCATGGCTTGACGGCCAATTATATAGTCAATTTAAAACTCCAAAGGACAAATATGAACGCCCTGACATATGAATCACCCGGCTCGGTGGACGAGGCGGTGAAATTGTTGGCTGCGGCCAATTCAGCTGGCGGCAACGCCAAAATACTGGCCGGCGGTACCGATCTGCTCGTTCAATTACGCATGGGCATGATCAAGCCCGCGATGATTATAGACATTAAGAAAATTCCTGAAATGTCTGTCATTAAAGAAGAAAATGGCGGCTATCGCGTTGGCGCCTCAATCTCGGGCGCGGTGCTCGGCGAGCATGACGGCATGAAGGGCGCGTGGCCCGGCGTGGTCGAGGCGCTTGAGCTGATCGGCTCTACCCAAATCCAGGGGCGCGCCTCCATGGGCGGTAATTTGTGCAACGCTTCGCCGGCGGCCGATGCCGTTCCGGCAATGATCGCGGCGGACGCGGTCTGTACCATCGCCGGACCCAATGGTCAGCGCGAGGCGCGGGTCGAGGATATCGTCACCGGCCCTGGCAAGACCTCGCTCGCCGATGGCGAAATGGTCGTCGATTTCTTCTTCCCGACGCGCCCGGCCCGTTCGGGCGATGCTTATTTGCGCTTTATCCCGCGCACCGAGATGGATATCGCTGTCGTCGGCGCCGGTGTGAGCCTGACTCTCGACGATGCTGGCGTCTGTACGGCGGCCCGGGTGGCGCTCGGCGCCGTCGCGGCAACCCAGCTCGTGCTGGAGGATGGCGCCGCCGCCCTGATCGGCAGC
This sequence comes from Alphaproteobacteria bacterium, assembly GCA_029937205.1. Classification (GTDB taxonomy): domain Bacteria; phylum Pseudomonadota; class Alphaproteobacteria; order UBA828; family UBA828; genus PTKB01. The sequence goes on along the minus strand of JAPYQV010000422.1, from coordinate 2,043 downwards.
ACGCTTGACGGCGCAGCAATGGAAAAACTCGATGCCGCGGCGCGCGCCGCCTGCCGCCCGATCAACGACAAGCGCGGCACCATCGAATATCGAACCAAGGTCGCCGGCGTGCTTACGCGCCGCGCCGCCAAGATCGCGCAACAGCGCGCGGAGGGCTGATAAATGGCTAAAATTCACGTTACCACGACCATCAATGGCGAGCCGACGGAGTTTCTCTGCGAGCCACAACAGACCATGCTCGACGTGCTGCGCGATGAGCTGCGTCTCACCGGCAGCAAGGAAGGCTGCGGCACGGGCGATTGCGGCGCCTGCAGCGTCACCGTCGATGGCCGGCTGGTGTGCTCCTGCCTGATGCTCGGCGCCGAAGCCGAAGGCGTTGAGGTCGAGACCATCGAAGGCATGGCCGACGGCGACACCTTGCACCCGCTGCAACAAAAATTTCTTGAGCGGGCGGCGCTGCAATGCGGCATCTGCACACCGGGCTTTTTGATCGCCGCCAAATCTTTGCTGGAGAGAAATCCGGACCCGAGCGAAACCGAAGTGCGCTATTGGCTGGCCGGAAATCTCTGCCGTTGCACCGGATATGATAAGATTATTCGCGCAGTACTCGAATGCGCCGCCGACATGAGAGGAGCCTCCGCATGACCATGACCAGCGAGACCAAAGACTATAAATGGGTCGGCACCAGCCCGGTCCGTCCCGATGGCAATGACAAGGTGACTGGCCGGGCCATGTTCGGCGCCGACCTGATGCTCCCGAGCATGCTGGTCGGCAAGGTTCTCAGGAGCCCGCACGCCCACGCGACGATCAAATCCATCGATACCTCCAAGGCCGAGGCGCTGCCCGGCGTGAAGGCAGTGATCACCTCCGATGATGTCGAAGATATGGAATCGGCGTGGGTGGCGGCAGGCGAATTGCAGCTCAATTACCGCGATCTCTCATACAACATCATGGCCAACGGCAAAGTGCTCTATGACGGCCATGCGGTGGCCGCCGTGGCGGCGACCAGTTCTGCGATTGCCGATGCCGCGTTGGATTTGATCGATGTCGATTACGAGGTGCTGCCGCATGTGATTGATGTGGAAGAAGCCATGGAGCCGGATGCGCCAATCCTGCATGACGATATGTTCACCGAAGGCGTGACGCCGACGCCGGACAAGCCGTCCAATGTCTTTAAAGAGTTCGATATTGCGCTTGGCGATGTCGAAGCCGGCTTTGCCAAGGCCGATCTCATCATTGAGCGCAAATTCAAGTCGGCGCCGGTGCACCAAGCCTATCTCGAGCCTCATGCTGCCGTGGCGAGCTTCGGCGAGGACGGCCAGGCCGAACTTTGGTGCTGCACCCAGGGCCATTTTTCCGTGCGCGCCTATTGCGCCAAATTGCTTGGCATGGATATCGCCGACCTACGCGTGACCGCGTCCGAGATTGGTGGCGGTTTCGGCGGTAAGACGACGATTTATCTCGAGCCGGTGGCACTGATGCTGTCACGCAAAGCGGGCAAACCGGTGCGTGCCGTGATGACGCGCGAGGATGTGTTCCGCGCTTCCGGCCCAACCTCGGGCGCCACCAGTTGGGTCAAGGTCGGGGTCACCAACGACGGCAAGATCGTCGCCGGTGAAGCGATATTGAAATACCAGGCCGGCGCCTTTGCCGGCTCGCCGATCGGGCCCGGTTGCATGTGCGCCTATGCGCCCTATGACATCGAGAATGTCAAAGTGAAGGGCTATGACGTGGTAACAAACCGGCCGAAAGTGGCCGCCTACCGTGCCCCCGGTGCGCCGATTTCCGAGCATGCCGTCGAATCCGTGCTCGATGAGATCGCCAAGAAGCTCGGCATGGATCCGATTGAACTGCGTGAGAAGAATGCCGCGCGCGAGGGCACTCATGCCGCCTATGGGCCTAAATTCGGCCCCATCGGCTTTGCCGATACCCTGGCGGCGGCGAAAGCGCATCCGCATTATTCGGCACCGCTCGGACCCAATCAGGGCCGCGGCGTGGCGTCGGGCTTTTGGTTCAACATCGGCGGCTCGAGCAGTGCCACGG
>JAPYQV010000421.1 GCA_029937205.1 Alphaproteobacteria bacterium | reverse complement strand
GTGCAGTACTGGCGATCGCTGTTTGGTGTTTTGTTGTAGGTACCGATATGTTCCGCGCCCTGGGTGATCGTGACGGCGTCGGGTTTCCACAGGGTAAAGGCGTTCACCGGGCCGGCTGACCAGGCGCGGCACGAGTTGCAATGGCAATAGCCCACGGCCTCGGGTTGGCCGGATACTTCGAGCGCCACCGCACCGCAAAAACAGGTTCCCTTATGTGTGTCGCTCATTGGCGCTTCTCCCTTGTTTGAAATTTTTGCCAGCAGCCAATTAGGTTGGTTGCGCGGCAGAGTCCACATAGTCGCGCAAATTCTGAAACAAGTCCGCATCGTTGATGATGCGCGGGACCTTGTGTTGGCCGCCGAGTTTGCCGCGGCTTTTCATCCAGCCAGCGAAAGTGCCGGGCGGGACGGCGCGGATGATCGGTGGGTTGAGGCCGAAGCCTTCCGAGCGGTGCGCCTTATAGTCCTCGTTGCTGTTCACCAGCTCGCGGTCGAGGGTTTGGGAGAATATGTCGAGGAGGGTGTCGTTCATCGCCGTCTCGAGGAATTCGACGATATAAAGATGGCCGCCGAGCTCGCCTTCTTTCTCCGGCATCAGGGAGCCGACGGAAAAATCGCTGATCGTCGCGTCGATGGCGGCGGCGGCGGCCGAAGCGGCGCTTTCGATCTGCTCACCGATGAGATGTTCGCCGAAGGTGGAGAGCATATAGGAAGTGCGCCCGGTGACCAGGATGCGCGGCGGATCGAGGTCGACGAACTTGACCGTGTCGCCGAGCACGTAGGACCAGATGCCGGCGCAGCTGCTGAGCACGAGCGCATAGTTGACGCCGATCTCGGCATTGCCGATCCAATGGCGCGTCGGCGCGGGCGAATCGAGCTCCTCAACGGGCACGAACTCAAAGAACAGGCCATTGTCGAGCAACAGGCGGAGGCCTTCGTCCGGGCCCTGGTCCTGCAGTGCAATAAAGCCTTCGCTGGCCGGGTAAACCTCACGCAGCTCGGCCCGCGTACCGTGGCAAAGCGCATCGAATTGGCGCCGGTAGGGGGCGAAATTAACGCCGCCATGGACGATCATCTCGAGGTCGGGGTAGGGCGCCAGGCTGCGTTTATCGGCCAGCGGGCTGAGCTCGGCGAGTTTGTCGAGAAAGATCAGCATCCAGCTCGGCGTGCCGCCGAAGCCGCGAATGTTTTCGCCGACAGACGCCTCGGCCACTTTGGAAACCTTCTCTTCCCAGTCGGAGAGCGTGGACAAATGCTTGGGCGGAAAGAACCGCGAGCGTGCCCAGAAAGGCACGGTTTTGGCGGCGATACCGCTCAATTCTCCACTTAATACGCCCGGCGTCTCAGGCACCAGCACCGTGCTGCCGCCGAGCATGAACGTCTTGCCGCCGAAGATTTGGCTCTCCGGGCGGTTGGCGAGGTGATGGGTGAGGAGGTCGAGCGCGGCACGCCGATTGGCGCGAACCATCTCCCAGGAGCACGGAATATTCTTGTCGACGCCGGTCGTGGTGCCGGAGGTGACGGCGAAAAACGGCATCAGTCCCGGCCAGCTGCAATCGTCGAGAGCGGGAAAGTTCCCCCCCCAATAGTCGCGATCCATATCGCTAAAATTCCGCAACGGAACGCGCGCCTGGAAGTCTTTGACGCCGTGAATTTTGGCGAAGCCGTGATCGCGGCCGAAGCGCGTCGCGGCGGCCTTGTGCACAAGCTTTTGCAGCTCCTGTCCCTGGGTTTCGCGTGGGCGCTGAGCGTTCAGCTGCGCCAGGCGGTGCTTGGCGTAGAGGCGGAGAATCGGGGTGGCGTTGAACATGGCGGCACTCTAACGGAAAGCGCCGGGCAGCCAAGTCAGCGATCCGTAATTGGCAATTTTAATCCGCCGTGGGCTGGCATGCTATGATGCTACTTGACCAGGGAGAGCGCCGGATGGCGGGCAGTTATCGCATCGAAGGAAGTTATTACGAGGCGTGCAATTGCCAGGCGATCTGCCCATGCCGCAAGCAAAACGGCGTCGATCTTTCCGGCCTCGCCGTCGGCATCGCCGGTTATTACGATGACAATGAACCGGGCTCACCGTGGCGCGTCACGATTTATGTCGACGAGAATGCCGGCGATGACCAGTTTGAATCCCTCGGCGAAATATTTCGCGGCGATGCCGGCGGCAATATGTATTTCACCGGCAACTTCTCCGAAATTCTTGCCGTCAAGCGGGCACGAATTGTGCTTGATCACACGGCCGGAGAAGAGCGCATACAAATCGGCAAGATCGCCGGCGCCGAAACCGTCAGGAATGTGGATTTCGACGGCACCGTGACCTGCGGCATTACCGGGAGCGACCATCCGGGGCAGGAATCAGTCTCCAACCTGTATTGCAAGCATGGCCCGCTCAATTGGGATTATAAGGAACGCTGCGGCTTCGCCACGGAATTAACCTATTTCAGTTGATTTCGAAGGCGTGCATTACGACGTCGGGATAATACCTCGTGACCAGAATCATCTTGGCCTTGGCGAAATGGGCGTAGCCCGGCCACTCTGTGATGATAAGCAGTAGATCTTCAACCTCATCTTCGTTGAAATCCCCACGGCCGAGGATTTCCACCCGGCTCTTGCCGCGCGTCCATTCATAGAGGACGGCCTCGTCGCCGTTGCTGCGGACAGAGATCAGATCGCTGGATTTGCCGGCACGCCATTGACGCCATGGCAGCGCATGCGCGCCGGCTTCATCGATGTCGCGTTGTTGCCAGGGTCCGATGGCGATGGCGAGCGCGGCGGGAAGAAAATCCGCGGCCGCCGCATCCAAACGGAAATCGCCGACATAACTTTCCCGAGACGGCTGCGCGTGGCGCAGCGCCGCCAACGCGGCGCACGTGGCGGCAAAATTGGCAAGATGATTTTGGTCGCTTTGCGACGCGGTTTGGTAAACGGTGTCTGCCAGCCGCCAATGATCGGCGCATGAAATCATCGGCTCGGGGTCGATAGGTTCGAGCGCTTGACCGGCGCTGGTAAACCGCCATCTGAAGGCCACCGTAATTCCGATATCATCCCACAGAGGCTGTTCGACCCGGCGGTCGATATCATCAAGAGATTGCAGACCAAGAGAAGGTGACCAGCGTACGGAAAATGTTTCGGCCTCGGCCGCGCCGCCCGCCAGGAGTGCGGCGAAAAGGACAAGGACGGCAGGGCGATATTTCAAGCGCCGTCTATTCTTTGGTGATCTCTGGCGCTGTCTCGCCGTAGCGAGTCTGCAATATGCTGCGGCACATATTGGC
>JAPYQV010000010.1 GCA_029937205.1 Alphaproteobacteria bacterium | reverse complement strand
CGCCATCACCTGCCATGGCAGCAAAACGTCCTTTTTTCTATTTTCCCAGTTTCACGCTCGAAATCCCGACGCCGAGCATGACCAATCACGCCCAACTATTTCCTGGTTCCCCAGTAGCCGCCTATAGGGTTCAAGATAACACCCCCCGAGGCAAGTCAATTCTTTGCGTGTCACTTCCCATAAAGATCAAATATTCTGGCTAAAGGAAATACCTTCCCAAAGCCCATGTCACAAGCATATTTTATATTGTCCGGACAAATTATAGTGTGACGCCCTAAAACACGCCACTCAAAAGGAGAATTCTTACATGCAAAGCGAACCATCTCCGGCTTTCGACCCCGAAGAAGAGGAGATGATCCTGGACGGGATCGAACGCTTTCTTGAGCGTGACGTCAGACCGTACGTGGCGGAGCTTGAAGCCAACGACATATATCCCGAGGAAATCGTTACCAAAATGAAGGAGCTCGGCCTGTTCGGCGCCACCATCTCTGCCGAATATGGCGGCCTCGGGCTGCCGGCAACGACCTACGCCAAGATTGTTGAGAAAATCTCCGCCACCTGGATGTCGGTCAGCGGCATCATTAATTCGCATCTCATCATGGCCGCCGCGGTTGAGCGGCACGGCACGGATGCGCAGAAAGAGAGCTACCTGCCGCGCTTCGCCAGCGGCGAATTGCGCGGCGGCGTGGCCTTGACCGAGCCCGACGCCGGCACCGATTTGCAAGCCATCCGCACCGTTGCCAAGCGTGACGGCAATCAGGGCTATACGGTCAACGGCACCAAAATGTGGATCACCAATTCGATTCACGGCAATTGCGTCGCGCTGCTTGTCAAAACCGACCCGCAAGCGGAGCCGCGCCACAAAGGCATGAGCCTGTTCATCGCCGAAAAAGGCCCCGGATTTAAGGTGAGTCGCAAGCTGGAGAAACTAGGCTACAAGGGAATCGATACCGCCGAACTCGTTTTTGAAGATTATTATATTGAAGCGGATCGATTGATCGGCGGCGTGGAAGGCTTTGGTCTGAAGCAGGTATTAAGCGGTTTGGAACTGGGTCGTATCAACGTCGCTGCGCGCGGCGTTGGTATCGCCCAGGCAACGCTCGACGAATCGATCAAATACAGCCAGTTGCGCAAGACCTTTGGCAAGCCGATCTGTGAGCATCAGGCAATCCAGCTCAAGCTTGCCGACATGGCAACTCGCGTTGAGGCGGCACGCCTCTTAACCGAGCGCGCCGCAGAGGCCTACCAAAGCGGCAAGCGGGCCGACATGGAAGCGGGCATGGCAAAATTGTTTGCCACCGAAGCGGCGATGGATAACGCCTTGGACGCCATGCGCATTCATGGCGGCTACGGCTATTCCAAGGAGTACCCGATTGAGCGCATGTTCCGCGATGCGCCATTACTACTGATTGGCGAGGGGACGAATGAAATCCAGCGAATCGTCATCGCTCGTCAGCTTATCGAACGCAACCCGATCTAATGACAGCGCCCTCCCTGCCTTTGCGGGGCCTCAAGCTGATCACAATCGAGCAATATGGCGCGGCACCGTTCGGCACCATGTATCTGGCCGATCTCGGTGCCGAAGTGATCAAGATCGAAAATCATCATAGTGGCGGCGAGATGGGCCGCCATGTGGTGCCCTATTCCGAAAATGGCGACAGTCTTTTTTTCCAGACCTTCAGTTGTAATAAAAAGTGTGTCGCCCTCGATCTCCAATCGCCCGCCGGACACCAAGTGCTGGAGCGCCTGGTCGCCGGATCTGACGCCCTGATCAACAATCTGCGCGGCGATTTACCGGCCAAGCTTGGCCTCGACTATGCGGCACTCGGTCCGATCAAGGCCGATATCGTTTGCGTTCATTTATCGGCTTACGGCCGGGACAATGAGCGCGCCGCCTGGCCGGGCCTCGATTATGTTATGCAGGCTGAAGCCGGCTACCTTTCCATGACCGGTGAGCCCGACAGTCCGCCAACACGCATGGGACTTTCGATCGTTGATTTCATGGCCGGATTGACCGCCGCCTTGGCGCTCCTGGCCGGCGTCATGGGTGCGCGCTCTAGCGGCAAAGGGCAGGATTACGACGCTTCGCTGTTTGACGTCGCCATGGGAAATTTGAGTTACCCCGCGACCTGGCATTTGAATGAAGGCTTCGAGCCGGTCCGCATGCCGCGCTCCGGCCACCCGTCGTTGGTGCCGAGCGAGATGTATAAGACAGCGGATGGCTGGATATTTATCATGACCAACAAGGCGAATTTTTGGCCGCGCCTTTGCCAAGCGCTAGAAAAGCCTGAGTGGATTGATGATCCGCACATGTTGGATTTTCAGGCCCGCCTCGACAACCGGGAAGAAGTGGTGCGGCGTTTGGGATCGGTTTTTGTCACGCGCAGTACGGATGCGTGGCTCGAACGCCTACACGGGAAATTGCCGTGCGCGCCGGTTAACGATGTGAAGTCGGCCCTGGCAAGCGAATTTGCGCTAGCGCAGCGCAGCGTTCAAGGCGTGCCCCATCCGACGCGCGGCGAAGTGAAAATGGTGCGTCAACCGATCCTGATCGATGGCGCGGTAGCGCCGCGCCGTGCCGCGCGCGCGCTCGGCGCCGACACGGCCGAAATTCTCAGCCAAGCCGGCTATAGCGACTCGGAAATAGCAACTCTTGAAGCTGACGACGTGATCGCTCTAGGCCGCGCTGAGTAGATCCGCCACCAAGGTCGGCGTGCTGTCGCCATCCAAATCGAGGATCGCGTCCAACACCCGCTCGACCCGCTCCGGGGCGAAGGCCAATTCCGCATTGGCGCGGAATTTAGCGGCGATTTCCTCGGCGCTAATCGGCCGTTCATCGGCGCCGCGGTTGATCTGTTCACGGTGGCTGAGTTCGCGCCCATCGCTTAATGTGACCGCCACTTCGCCTGAAAAATATTTGGGATAGGCGGATTCGGGATCGGGCTCACACGTAACCTTGTCGCATTGCGCCAGGATATTCGGGTCGGTAAATACTTCCGCCTCGAGTTCGGCCAGGGTCAATTGGCCGCGCACCAGAATGCTGGCAATGGCATAAGGAATACTGAATTGGGCTTCGTAGCCGCTCGCCGGGCGTTGCTTTTTCTCCAGCGGATCGCACACCAGACTCATGCAATCCGCCGCAACACGGGCGCGGACTGAGACCACATCATCGGCTTTGAAGTCGTGCGCGTGCATCAGCGCCACCATGGCGTCTGCCGAGGAGTGCACCAGATGACAGGCCGGATAGGGCTTGATGCCGATGCGCAACATTTCCCAATCGCTGCCGAGATCGTGCGTGCAGGCGGCCCAATCAATCGCCGCACCGTCCTCGGTGAAACAGTTGTAGAGGCCAAACTCGCCTTCGTACGGCTTGCTCGGGCCCTTGAAACCCTGCCGCGCCAATTCCGCCGCCGTGATACCGACAACGCTGGCCCAGCCGGCGTGCAGACGTTTATTCCAAGCGCCTTCATCGAGAAAACCAAGGGTACCCGAGGCCATGCCGAGAACAATGCCCTGGGCATCCTGTAATTGCGCACGGGTGAGCCCGCCTGCCCGGCCGGCGGCAATGGCCGCGCCGTAAGCGCCAACCACGCCGGTCGGATGAAAGCCCTTGCGGTGAAAGCCGCCGGTCGCCGCCATGCCGATGCGCGCATCGACCTCGATTGCGGCAAGATAGGCGATCAGCATCTCGCGGCCGGAAATGGTATGCTTCTGGCCCATGGCGAGCAGTGTCGGAACGGCGGTGCAGGTGGCGTGCAATACGCCAGCGACATGGGTGTCGTCAAAATCGAGGGCGTGAATGAGAAAGCCGTTCATCTGCGCCGCATCGCGCAGCGGCAGCCACGCCGGCATGCCGATTACCGGATAAGCCCCCTCCCCCGCAAGGCCTTGCATGGCAGTGAGAGTCTTGTAGCTGTAATCGTAACGGCTCGCCGCAAGAGCGATGCCGAGCGCATCAAGGATATGCAGCTTGGCGCGCTCGACGACCGGAGCCGGAATATCCTCCCAACTAAGATCGCGCGCAAAGCCCGCGAGCGTGTTGGAAATCGGCGTCTGGTGGATGAATTCGGGCGCGGAGACAATATTTTCGGCATGTGCCATGGCGGTGAAGTCCTTATGAAATTCCGCAAACGTTACCACCGGCAAAATATGCGGTAAACCCAGCACGCTTAATTTAGGTCGCCCGGCGCATGGCAACTTCATGGGCAAAAGTCATCAGGCCGACGGTAAGATCGCCAAATCGCCTGAAGCGCTCGTCGCTTGAGGTGCCGCGCCGGTACTGGGCATAGATCTGCATGAAAATGACGCCGAGCTTGAACAGTGCCAACACTCTGTGAAAGAGGAAATTGGAAATGTCCCGGCCGGAGCGCTCGGCGTACAGGTTGACAATCTCCTCGCGCTTCGGGAAGCCATTACCAGCGCTCGGCATTTGTCTGAGCTCATGCATGGCCGGCGGATCGTCCGGCTCGGTCCAGTAACTCAACAAGGTGGCGAGGTCGAAGAGCGGATCCCCGCGTGTACCCTGATCCCAATCGAGCACCGCGACCGGGGTGAGGTTGTTTGAATTGAGTAAGACATTGTCGAGCTTGAAATCATTGTGCAGAAGAGTGGGCGGTCCATCGGGCACCTGATTTGCCTCAAGCCAATCGGCCACAGCCACGCCGGCCGCGGGCGGCGCATCGTCGCAGGAAAGGACCATGCGCTGGCGCCAACCGGCAACGGCGCGCTGTAAAAACCCTTCCGGCCGCCCGAATTCGCCGAGTTCCACATCGGCCGGCTTGACGGCATGAAACGCGACCAGGGTATCGACCAGCATTGTGCCAAGCGCGGCGCCGATATCGTCACGCCCGGCCAGGAAGTTCGGCCAGGTCCCGCCGATTGTAAGGCCAGCGCGATACTCCATGATCATGAAGTGATTGCCGAGAATCTCCTTATCGGGCGAATAGTGCAGGCTGCGCGGCGCCAGCGGAAAGGCGCGCCAGAGACGGCTCAAGATACGGTCTTCACGCTTCATGTCATTGGCGCCGGGCGGAATATCGCCCATGGGCGGGCGGCGCAACACCGCAGGCACGCCGTCCAATTGAATCAGATAATTGAGATTGCCGAAGCCACCGGCAAATTGACGCGGCCGATCCCTCGCGGGCTCAAATCGCAAGCCATGCGTCGCCAAATGCGCCGCCAAGGCGGCCCAGTTTTGAACCGTCTCCGCTTCAGGTGCCAGAAAATTTGGTTCGGCGGCGCGGCGCGCCCGTGCCGCAGCCTCGGCGCTCAGCATGTCATATTCCTATTGCGATCAGAGCAACAAGTTAGAAAGTTGTGCCGCTGCGGTCAACGCGCCGCGAGAGACCTAAGAGCCGAAAATCGAATGGTGCCAAAGGCGAGCCCGACCAGCACCAGCCCCGCTCCCACCATGCGTGGTGTGCTCACTTCCTCACCCAATAGCAGCGCCGTCGATGTCATGCCGGCAATCGGAATGATCAGAGAAAATGGCGCCACGGCGCTGGCCGAGTTTTTGCGCATCAGATAGCTCCACAGAGTGAAGCCGCCAAAGGTCGATATGCCGCCGAGAAAAGCGATCTCGCCAACCTGAAACCAACTCACGCCTGCGAGAATATGAAATATCTCGTTCTGCCCCTCGAAACTGTAAGAGAGTGCCAGAAGCGGCAGAATGCCGATCACGTGCGCCCAGGCAACGAGGCTCATAACATCATCCGTTCCGGCTACTTTGACGAGAATATTTGATGTCGCCCATGTCAAGGCGGCGAGGATAACAATGCCGAAACCGATCAGCGTGGCGCTGCCCGGCATGGTCGAGGCAATGACAATCATGCCGGCGAGCGAAATGGCAATTCCGGCATATTGTGCCCATCCCGGCTTCTCGCGCAGCAGCAGGAATGCCAGCAGAGTGGTGAACACCACTTGAGTTTGCAGCACCAAGGCGGCCAATCCGGCGGGCATGCCGAATTGCATGCCGAACAGCAGCAACGACATCTGGATGACGCCTTGCGTGCCACCAAGCAGCAAGAGCCAATAAATCGGAATGCGCGGCACGCGCCACAGTACCAAAACCGGCAGGCCCGCCGCGACTACACGAAGCGTCGACATAAGGAGTGGCGGCAATGCATCCAACAAGTCGCGCATCACCACAAATGTGAAACCCCAAAGCGTGGTGACGAACACCGCGAGGGCAATATGGGAAAGGGACATGCAGAACCCGCCGGAATGAGGACGGAGATTAGATTGCCCTCCCCGGCGTGGTCAACGCGCGAACGCCGCCACCGGTGGAATAGCCGGCGGCAGCGGTGCTAAGCGCTATAAGATCAGGCGGGCGCCAAACCGTCCTTTACAACAGGAGCACCTCCCTTGCCGATCACTTCTCCGGTGCGGGCATGATGTTCGGGTCCGTGCAGTACCTGAGAAAATATTTTGCGCATCATTGGTTTCATCATCAGCACACCCATCAGCGCGCCGAGCAAGCCGAATTTCGACTGGAATACCATGCTGATTGAAGCCTCGGTCTCGTGATCGTTGATCGACGACAGTGACATTTCGGTCAAAGCCCATTTCACGGGTAAGTTCATTTCACTCAACTCGACTTTCAAACGCCGGCCCGGTTCCTACTCGATTACCCGCTCGACCACACTTCCGGCGCGCACCAACACCTTCATTGCTTGCGCTTAATTGATCGGCTGTCTCGACAAAGGGGTGAAAGCGGACAACGCCACTGAAATCGGACAAATGACGCCACAAATCCTCTGCCGGTAGGCTGATTTGCCTTGAAACATAAACTTGCATGGTATTTTTCCTCCTGGGTTATGGACTAAACGGTCCTAAATAATCAAATAAAGTCAGGCAATTGCGAGTATCGCGGTCGCGGCAATATCGCGTAGCTTGGGCGCATCGAAACCCGCTTTGCTAAGGCACAGCATTCCGGCAAGACAGGCCATGATGTACCGCGCCAATGATCGCGCGTCTTTCGTCGGATCGATTTCGCCAACCGCCTGGCCACGCTCGATCGCTTGTGCATAAGCCTGCTCGACCATGGAATGTGCTGCCAGTACCTGTTTGGCTACCGCCTCATCCCGCGCACCAAGCTCAAGGGTGGTATTGGCGATCAAGCAACCGCGGCGCGGCCCCGGTGCGGTGGACACTTCGATTACCATCTCAAAGCGCCGTTCAATGGCACGGCGCGGTGACGGCTCCTCCTCCAATATAGCGAGCGACGGCTGCACCATATTCTCGATATAAAATTGCAACGAAGAGAGCAGCAATTCATGCTTGTTGCCGAACGTATCATAAAGGCTGGATTTGCTGAGGCCGGTCGCCTTTGTTATCTCACTAAGCGAAGCGGACTCATAACCTCGGCCCCAAAAAAGTTGCATGGCATCGCCCAATGCTTCGCTTTCGTTGAATTCTCGCGGCCTAGCCATGCTCAGTCATCGCCTAAATAATTGATAATGCCGATATTAATCAATACGGACCGATCAGTCCATAAAAATATTCTATTCCGAGCTTTTTCGCGGCAACATGACGAAGAACAGGCCGAGAAAAAGTGGTACCAGTGCGATTAACACCCAGAAGCTGAGCCGCTCATTAAAAAACGCCATGCCCCAAAGGATGCCGGTCACTGGCGTTATGAAGTTCACGGTGGTGAAGAACACTGGTCCCTTCAACATAACCAACTCAAGGAATAGATAAATTCCCAGGCCCTGGACCAAGCCGGAAAGCACCAGCGCCCATTCCGCATCGCCGAATTCACCGCCAAACGCCCAAAATTCACCGGTGGCAAACATGGCAACAAACAAGATCGGCACCGGGGCTAGGAAATAGCCGGCGCTGAAGGAGAGCGAATCCATCGCCGGTGGGCGCATTAGTGCCGCCGCAATGGTCGTCGTGGCGTAACCCAATGGTACGATCAGCGCGATCAAAATCCACACTACCAAATCGCGAGACGGCAAGCTCGCATCAGGTGCGACGATCAACACGATGCCGGCGATGCCAACGAACAGACCGACAAATTTAACCCACCAGGCGCGCTCGAGCCGAAACATCACGGCACCGAGATAAGTCAACATCGGTGCCAGCGCGATAATCATGCTCAATATGCCCGAAGGCACGCCATTCCCGACCACCACGGCGACAATTATATAGGGGATGGCGAATCCGGACGCGCCGGTGACCGCGTAACATTTGAGATGGGCTCGCGTAACGCCAGGCGGCTTTCGAAACAAAAGCGCAAGCACGAACATTACGACCCCGGCAATGACGCCCAGCCAGAAAACGTAGGCAGTGAACGGAATGCCGCCACGCACTGAAACGCCAGCCAGGGAATAGGTCAGGCCATAGGCAACGCCGGTGACAAACAGCATGAAGAGCGGCGCGGCGAGCCGAGGTTTGAGAATCACTTCATTCACAGTGGCACCGCTTGACCTATTCCGAATTCCGCCACCTTCATTTCCCACACGTCATCGGCTGGCTGTCTCGCTTCGCGTGCAGCAGGTTGGAACTTGACCACGCCACGCGTTAGTATGGCGCTCCCCCGATCCCGAGAGGACGAGAAAAGCGGACAAATGGTGGCCCTGACCAGAGAGCAGATGATCAATATGGTTGAACAATGCTATTTCAGCAATGTCGACCATAAGAATCTGGATGTCATTCTCGACTGTTTTGCGCATGACGCCGTGTTCACCGTACAATCCGCTTTTACTTCCTATGAAGGGCGCGACAGCGGGATTAGGAAATTCTACGAATCCATTAGCGCTGGCTTTCTGAAGATATGGCACGGCGATTTTGAGCATATTGTCGATGTCGAATCGCAACGTATATCCACCCAGTTCAATGTGCGCCGCACCGATTTGAACGGCGCCGAAGCCAGTATGAGCAATTGCAATGTTTTCCGTTTCGAGAACGGAAAATTCAAACAGGTTTTTGCCTATGCCAGCGGGGGCAGCCCCCTCGTTCCGCAGGATTACAAGTAGGGGAGTGAAGCCATGTCATCGGACGCAGACATTTATAAACATCAGAATTTCGGAAACCCACTCGGCATGGGTGACAAAGTCGCCCTGTTGATCGTCGATTTCGTCAACGGCTTTGACGACGCAGACCAATTCGGCGGCGGCAATGTGACAGAGGCCTGTAACAATACGGTCGGCCTGCTGAAGGCGTGCCGTGAGCTAAACTTGACCATCGCTCATACCCGCGTGGTGCTTGCCGATGACGGCTCCGACGACAATATCATGGCGATCAAAGTGCCGGCGCTGAAAAACCTGACCGAAGATGCGCCCGGCAGCCACATCGTCGATCGCCTGAAACCGCTTCCCGGCGAGATCATCGTGCGCAAGCGCTTGCCATCGGCTTTCTTCGGCACCGATCTGGCGCCCAATTTTACCATGCGCCGTATCGACACAGTTTTGGTTGCCGGCTGCACCACAAGTGGCTGTGTACGTGCCAGCGCGGTCGATGCCATGTGCCACGGCTTCCGCCCGATTGTCATCAGCGATTGCTGTGGCGACCGCGCCTTGGGGCCGCATGAAGCCAATCTGTTCGATCTCCGGCAAAAATATACCGACATCATGACGCGCGACGAAGTCATCGCCGAGCTGACCGCGCGTCAGGCGCAAGCCGCCGAATAAGCTAAGCGGTCATTAATAATACAGGGACGAAATTATATGAAAGCGGTGGTCATTCGCGAACATGGCGGCATCGATAAGCTGCTCTATGAAGATGTCGAGAAGCCCTCAGCCGGGCCCGGCGAGGTGCTGGTCAAGATCGGCGCCAGCGGCGTCAACCATCTCGACCATGATCTGCGCGAGGGCGTCGCCGGCTTCGGGGTCACCCTGCCTCATGTCATGGGGGTCGAGGGCGTCGGCGAAGTGGTCGAGCTCGGCGATGGCGTGTCGAGTGCGAAACTCGGCGACCGCGTCGCCATCGATTTCGCACAGGGCGATCCGCAAAGCAATATGTGGTTGAGCGGTCTCGACGGCGTCGATTTCACCCATGGCCGCATTGGCGTTAGCCAATGGGGAACGCACGCCGAATATACCCGCTGCCTCGCGACCTCGCTCATGCCACTGCCGAATGGCCTCTCCTATGAGACAGCGGCGGCTTCTATTGTCGGCTTCGGCACATCGTGGCACATGACCGTGACCTTGGGCGAGGTGCGAGCCGACAAGACGGTGCTGGTCAACGCCGCCGGCAGTGTGGTCGGCACTTCGGCCATACAAGTCGCCAAGCTGCACGGCGCACGCGTCATTGCCAGCGCCGGCTCAGATGCCAAGCTGGAAAAGGCCAAGGAGCTCGGCGCTGATGAAGTGATCAACTACACCACCCAGAGCATCCGCGAGGAAGTGCGCAAAATGACCGACGGATTCGGCGTCGATCTGGTGATCGAATCTGTCGGCGGTGATGTGCTTGTGCAGAGCATCGACGCTGTCTGCGAAAACGGCCGCTTGATTACCTGCGGCGCACACGCCGGTGAAGTTGTGCCAATCAATATCATTGAGCTGTTCCGCAAGCATATGATGTTGCACGGCAGCCATTTTGCCGGGAAGCGTGAAGTGGCACACGTGCTCAAGCTCGTCGCCGAAGGCAAGCTCAGCCCCGTCATGAACGCGGTAATGCCGTTCAGTGAGGTGCGGGAATCGGCGCGCAAGACGGCAGAGCGCGACGTCTTCGGCAAAATGGTGTTGGTGCCCTAATTTCTCACACCGGGTGCGCCGCGCGCAGGGCCTCGACACGCGGGTTCATTATGCGGAACCAGGGCGGCGGGATGAGTACCAAGAGAAAGACTGTGGCATAACCGACCGGCAATTTGCCCGCGCCTTCAACCATGCCGAGCCGCTGATAACGCTCGCCCGGACGCATATGGTGATCGGCGTGGTGGGTGAGGTTGATCAACAACCAGCTCGATAGGCGATGATCATCGTCCCATGAATGATGCGGCGCCATGGGCTCGAGGCGGCCATTGTCGAGCGGCCGGCGCTCAAGCCCGTAATGTTCCAGATAGTTGATCACTTCGAGCTGAAAGACTGCCGCCAGCCCGACGCCGGCCAACACGGGCACGGCAAGCCAGCCGAAGGCGAAACCTGCCGCAATATACATCGCTGCCTGCGCCAGCAGGCCCATCAATACCCGATTGCGAATATTGTAGCGGCTATGTTTACGGCGCCGCATACGTGCCCCTTCCAGCCGCCAGGCCGAGGCCAGGCCGCCCCATAATGCGCGCGGAAAAAAGCGGTAAAAACTTTCATCGAGGCGCGCCGTCGCCGGGTCCTCCCGGGTGCCGACTGTGCGATGGTGGCCATGCACATGTTCGATACAAAAATGATGGTAGCTGACACTGATCATCAGCACATCGGCGATGCGCCTCTCCAACCCGGGTATGCGGTGGGTCAATTCATGGGCGAAGACAATACCCACTGCGCCCGAGACGGCGCCGATGGAGACCGTCATGCCGGCAATTTCCAACGCCGTGAGGTGCCCCCGAGCAATCGACCACAACAGCCAGATGATCAATGCCACCTGGATAGGCAACCACAGCATTGGGACCAATCGATGGATGGGTGTTTCGGCGTTAGAGTAGCTTCCTGTTTCGCCGCGCCCAATCAGTATGTCCAAGATGCCGAGAACGCCAAACAGACCGACTGGCGTGAGGAAGGTCCAGCCGCCACCGAGCTGATGGCCGAGTAAAATCGGCGCGAGCACGACAATAAATATATAGAAGGGCAAGGCGTGCAGCATGGCGTTCCCAATGCGCGTGACGGTGCGCAATCATAAGCGCCATCCGGCATACGGCTTATCAAAAGTAAAAATAAATGCGACAATAACAGCCACGCAACAGGGAGGCAGATGATGGCGCAAAAATGGAAATGGGGAATCCTCTTCAGCGGGGATAACCTCACACTGGATGAAACCGTGCGCTATGCCCGCCAAGCCGAGGATGCCGGCGCCGACAGTCTGTGGACCACCGAGCTTGGCCGCGATGCATTTGTGCCGCTCGCCGCCATGGCCGCAGAATGCAAAAAGGTGCGCCTCGGCACCGGCGTCGCCACCTATGCCCGCCCGCCGGCAATGACCGAGATCAGTGCCATGTCCATGGCGGAACTGACCCAAGGCCGCTTCATCCTCGGCCTCGGAACTGCGCCGCCTATGTGGAACGAAAATTGGCATCAACTGACGGTCGACAAGCCGGCCAGGCGGATGCGCGAATATGTCGAAGCGATCCGCGCCATGTGGTCAGCGAGCCCGACCAACCCGATCGATTATGACGGCGAATATATAAAAATTCGCGACTATCGCCGCATCATGGCACCACCCTACCCGCCGCTGCCGATCTACCTCGCCGTCGTGCAACCGGCGATGTTGCAATTGAGCGGCCGGATGGCCGACGGCGTTATCGCCAATCTTCTCAACACGCCGCAATATTTCACTGACATCGTGCATCCCAATCTCAAGAAGGGCTTGGACAGGGCCGGGCGCGCGATGAGCGATATCGAGATTTGCTCGCTCAAGGTTTGCTCGGTCGACAAGGACCGCGCGCGCGCGCGCCGCCGTGCCCGGGCGCCGATCGCCTTCTATTCCAACCTGCCCTACTTCGATCAGGTGCTCGACCCGGCCGGTTTCACCAAGGAAAAACTGGCGATCCGCGCCGCCATGGCTGAGAACGACGTGCCGAAGATGCTTGACCTGGTAACCGAAGACATGATCGACGCCCTGGTTCTCGCCGGCACCCCCGACGAGGTGCGCAAGAAATTGGAGGCGTTCGAGGGATTATTCGAAACGCTTATTCTTTATTGTCCGATGCCGTGGTTGGAACCGGAGGAATCGAAAGCCAATCATAAGGCGATGATCGAGACCTTTGCCGCCTAATACTGAGTGCTCAACTCTTGCCGGCGAAATCGAGAATATCGTTCATGCTGACATTGGGCGCGCCATTGGCGCCGCGCAGCACGCCCTCGCGGTCGATGAGAAAGTAGATATCCGGATAGCCTCTTGGATCATAGGTGACGCTTGCTTCGAGGGAGGCTTCGCCCCACAGCCAGTTTGGCAATTCGCCTGTGGCGCTAGCATAGGTCTCAGCGAATTGACCCGCTGACGGGCCGCTGTAGCCGAGATTATTGTAAAGCCTCAATTGGATAATCTGCATACCGTTCGCGGTCAATTCCTCGAACCGCTGCGAGACCATCTTCGTACTGCCGATGCACGTCGGACACTAGCTGGCAAAGAACCACAGCATCACCGGTTTGCCGCGGAATTGAGACAATTTGTAGTCGCTACCGTCAAGGTCGGTGAAACTAAAATCGGGCGCAGGCGCGCCAATTTTCAGAACGACATTATCATCAGCGTGCGCAGAAAAGGAGGCACCGGGTAGGCCCGAAAAAAGTAGCTGAACCGCAATGGCTAAAATTAGTACGGTCCGAAACAGCCGGCATTTCGCTGTTGAAGTTTGGACAATCCGAGTCATGAGCGCATTCCATTCGGTTGAGCGTTTCTTATGGGAAGAGGACAAAATCCCATCACCGACCTCGCCGCCAGGCGTAAGGAAATCAGCAGCAGGAGCGAAGCAAAAATGAGAAAGGCCGTCTCATAGGTGGCGATAAAGCCCTGCAATTTTCCTGAAAAGCCAAATATCTGCGGTGTCGTCGCGCCGAGGAATGCCAGAACCGTCGGCACCACGGGCGTGCAGCAAAGTGTGCTCGGCAACAGGCTTGAGGCCAGGGCGCCAAATGTCAGTATGCCTCCCTTCCGGCGCGCGGCAGCGCGGAAAGCATATATGTTGAGCATTAAACTGAGGCTCAACAAACTTGCCAACAGCACCGAGAAAATCACCAGTTCGGCGTTCAGGTAGCGCAATGAAATAAGTCCGTTGCTGCCGGCGGTAAACGCCGAAGGGAGCAGAAAAAGATAAAGCGCCAACACCGGAACAAATATGGCCAGAGCCAGATGGCGATAGGGCGGTTGGCTGAGGACAAGGCCAATTGCGGCGCCTGTCTCGTAAAGGGCTGAGCGAATCACTCGCTGCTTTGCCCACGTCTTGGTTCGCGCACTTTGCTCGAGTCCGAACGCCCGCGCCAACGCCACAGAATATAGACGGTGAGGCCCACACCGACGGCGGCGACAAGCGCCAAGCCAGGTCCATCGACGAACCAGCCGCCGATTGCCGCCAAGGTTCCCGCCGTCACAACCGTCAGCAGAATGCAGCAAGCTGGCAATGCCAGCAGAAGAATCAGGCCACCGATTTTCATGCCACGCAACAGCCGTCGCCCTGTTGGATCGGCGGGCATTTCACATCGCCGTAAGAGCAGAACACGCAACAATCACCGGTCAGAGGTTTGAGGCGTGCCCTGCAATCCGGGCATTCGTAGAAAAAGAGGCACGAATCGGTCGGCATTTCCTCTTTCGTTTGTGCCGCACATTCAGGGCAGGTGATAGTTGAATTCAATTCGATCATTCGATGCTTCCTACTTTCGGCCAAGACGGGCCGGAAGAGAGCTTTGCCAACCTGCATCGCCTCATCCACCGAAAGCCTAAAGCCTTTTGAGCCCTCGCGCGCTTCGAGCCATTGCTCAAGATGCGCGGGCGAGCAAAAAAAGGCGATCACCGTACACAATGAATTTGCCGCCTGCCCTTCATAATGGATGCCGTTCCAGACCACGCTGGTTTGCGGCACAACGGCACTGAGGCGCTCGCCCTTGTCAGCCGTTGTTACAGAAACTGGCGCACCGCACTGCCGGCAAGAGGATTTAATCTCGCAATCGCTGGCGAACATCGCGCCCGCGCCGAGCGCATCAACGGCGCACATGGCGTTGAGTGTTGTGCCGGCAAACTTGATGCGATGGCCGGTCTCGCGCTCTGTGAAGGGATAGGCGCCTTTTACCGCGCCGCTTTGCTCATCAAGCACAACCAGGTCGCGGCGGCGAAGAGCGGCGAGGGCAGATTCAATTTGATCTTGCTCAAGCCCCGCTGCCATGGCGATTTCAACTGATCTCGGTGCGCGGCCCAATTCTCCATAGAGCGTCAACAATGTGCACCGTACCAAATCCACCGTCGCGTCGAATTTTCTAAAACAATCGTCAAAATGAAATATTTCCAAGATGGCGCCTAGCGCGGCCTCGGCCTGGGGCGAGGATATCTGGGACCAATCCGGCATTTCGACACCCGGCCGAATGGCGACGGACGAGCGACCAGTGTTTTCTGACGGGCGGGAATGCTGCGCCGTGGCTACCATGCTCTATTGCCTCTTTGCCTGAACGTTATCTTGCGGCCAGTATTATCAACACTGTAGTAACTACAGACACAAGCCACGCATGATCACTTGTTCGGGAGCACGGCCATGGCCAGCAGAAATGCCGATATCACGATTGGTGAAGTGTCGCGCCGTACCGGCTGCAAAATTGAGACAATCCGCTATTACGAGCGCGCCGGTCTGATGCCTGCCCCGCCGCGCTCGAGCGGTGGCTACCGCCTTTATGGCGAGGCGTTGCTAAAACGCCTCAATTTCATTCGCCGCGGCCGCGAGTTGGGATTCAGCCTAAACCGGGTGCGCGAATTGCTGGCACTGGCTGAAGGCGGCGGTTCAAACTGTCGTGAAGTTAAGGCGGCGACATTGGATCACCTCAGCGAAATAGAGAGCAAGATCGCCGACCTCAATCGCATGGCCGAAGTGTTGAAACAAAAGGCGGCGCTGTGTGAAGGCGGCAATGTGCCGGACTGCCCAATATTGGAAACGCTCTTCGACGAATGCTAGGAAGCGGCGGCGGCCATTTCTGCACGCAGCTGTTCACTGCTCTCAATATCGGCCTCGCCATCGGCGCCAAGGGTAACGCCATAGTCACGCTGCGCTGCCTCCGCGCTGATCCATTTCTCGCGCACATCGTGGGCGACTTCGGCCAGTGGACGTTCAAGTGGCGAACCAAATCCGCCGCCACCGCAGGATAGTGAGACAATGGTCTCGCCTTCGCGCACCTGCACTTGGGCGCACGCCTCAAGTGTTTCGCACTCGCCATTGGCATGCCGCACATATTGCTCAGCTCGCCCGCCACGGCCGCCACCACGCGCACCCTGAGCAGGATACAATGTGCCGTCACTGACATAGCCGACTTCGAGATCACAGCCGTCCGGGCCGAATTCGACTTGCATGCCGCTGCCGCCGCGATAGCGCCCGGCACCGCCGGTATTCGAGACGAAATGGCGGTCTTTGACGAAAATGGGAAAAACTTGCTCGTCCACTTCGGCGCTGTCCTGGTAGCACAGGCCGGCATTGCCGACATGGCCGATCGTCACCCAGGCATCTGCTGTGGGAGACGCGGCACCGCCACCGAAACCAAGGAAAATCTGATTGACGAAGGCCTCGCCAGTGCCGGGCTTGGTTCCCGATATCACGCCAACGCTGGGCGGAATGACCGATCCCACTTCCGCCATGCCAGCGCCTTCCGCCAATTCCGCAATGGCGCGCTGTACCCCGTTCGCAACATGATCGGCCACATTTGTTGTGGCGACCGAGCAGCTCGTCGGATGCCGTGGAATACCGACGACGCAATTCTCACGCAAAAGCACGCGGATGCGGCGGAAGCTACCGGCATTCGGCGGCACCGTGTGATCAATCGAATTAAACACACCGACCATGGCCGAAGTGCGCGAACACGCCTCGCTTAAATTTAAACCGCAAGGGAGGCAGTCCGGATTGTCACGCAGATCAACTTCGATAAAACCGTTCGCCGGGTCGATGGTAAGTTTGACTTTGACGTCAATGCCGTCCGGCGCCCCCGGGAACGGATCATGGGCGCTGGAGACGGTCATCCCGCCTGCCGGCAGGCGCTTGATCTCGGCCGCCATGCGTTGCTCGCTATATTCGAACCATTGATCGGTAAAGGAATCGAGCATGTCCCAGCCGATTTCCGCTGCCAGTGTCATCAATTCGCGCTCGCCAATACGCGCTGCGCCCATTTCAGCGAGATAATCGCCCCACCATTGCTCCGGTACACGGATGCGCATGCGGCACATGCGGACGATATCCTCGATGTCCTGAAAATTCTCCTGCACCCGCACCGCCGGGAAGATCAGCGCGCCTTCCTGATAAACATCTCGCGCGCCGCCCATATAGGTGGTCGGCAGCGAGTTACCACAGTCGGCCTGGTGCGCCTTGGCCACCATGGTGAAACGGTGGCGTCCGTCATCATCCATCACCGGCACTAAAATCGTATGATCTGCAGGATGGGAGCAGCCGTGATAGGGCGAATTATGCAGGAAGGCATCACCGCGCTTGAGTACGGGATGAAACTCCTGCATCGCCACTGCCATTAAGTCGGGCCCACTCAAAACATGAATTGGGAGACTCTCAGCAGCCGCCAATAGCTGGTTATCGGCGGTAACAATGCAGCAGGAAAAGTCACGCGCCGTATTGAGCACGCCCGAGCGCCCGGTGCGGAAGAGGGTGTTGGCCATTTTGCGGCACACGCCCTCGAGGCGCTTGTTGAGGATCGCCATCTGTACGCCATCAAGCGCGGCGGCCTCGCTCATACGTCTAGCCGCCCTGCCCGGCGCGTAACTTGTTCGTCGCTGCCTGGTCGATCACACCGCCGGCGCTGACGACAACGCCATAAGTCTGCTTGGCAACATCGACAGATACCCATTTCTCTCGCACATCATGGGCAACCTTGTCGGCATCGCGCTCGAGCGGCGCGCCGTAGCCGCCGCCGCCGCAAGAATAGGAGACGATGGTATGGCCTTCCGGAATAACTGCCTGGGCGCAGGCATCGAGTTGATGTAAATCGCCGTTGAGGTCACGTCTAAATTGGTTGGCGCAAGCACCATCGCCGCCGCCGCGTGTGCCTTCCGGCGCATGATCATTGCCGTCGCTGACATAGCCCACTTCCATGTCGCCTTCGGTCGGGCCGAACTCACAATAGACCGCTTCGCCGCCGCGGGTCCGCCCGGCACCGCCGCTATCGGTAATAAAATGGCGCCCGGTGACATGCATAGGGAAGCGCATTTCGTCCAGTTCGATGCTGTCCTGATACGAGCCACCGGCATTGCCGATATGGCCAATGGAAATCCAGGCATCGACCTGCGGCCCGGCGGCACCTCCGCCCCAGCCGAGGAAAATTTGATTCACATAGGGGCCGCCGGTCTTCTCGCTGCTGCCGGATATCACGCCGATGCTGGGCGGGATGATCGAGCCGGCACTTGCCATGCCGTAGCCGTCACCCAGTTCGGCAATGGCACGCTGCACCGAATTGCCAACCCGATCGGCAACATTGGTGGTTGCCACCGAGCAGCTTGTCGGATGGCGTGGAATACCGACGACACAATTTTCGCGCAGGTGCATTTTGACGCGCCTGAGCGAACCGGCATTAGTCGGCACGTCTTCC
>JAPYQV010000420.1 GCA_029937205.1 Alphaproteobacteria bacterium | reverse complement strand
CCTGTGCCGAGAGACCGCGCGTGCCCGCCGCCCAGGCGGCTTCGGTGCCGCCGGCGAACACCACCTGCAGGATTGGCGCGCCCGAGCGGTCGAGTGGGCTCGGTTGCGCGCTACCGGGGCGCGATACCGAGAATCCAGTCGAGTTGAGAATGATGTCGGGCTGGGCGGCATCAAGCACGGTTTCGACGAAGCGTGCCGAAGGCGGATCCTTCAGGCTGGACACAAACAGCGCCACGGCGGCGAGACCGTGACCTTCCAATGCCGCGATCAAATCATCGACCGGCGCGGTGTCCGCCGCCTGCACCAGGGCGCGGTAGAACAGCACGAGCGCAAGCGGGCGATCCTCACGCGTACGCGCTGCGGTGATCTCATCCAAATCTATTTGCCCGGCGCCAGGCCGGTAGAGCCCGGCCCGGGCCAACGGTGCTGGCTCACGCCAGGCCCGCGCGGCGGGCGCGCCGATCAGTTCAGCGCTGTAATGCAGGCATTCGGTGGCATTCTCCAGGCCGCCATGGATGCAATAGCGCCAAAGACGTTCGCAGGCGTCCGGCGGCAAGGTGGCACGCCAGGCCAGTTCGCTATCGGGCTTGTCATCGCCGGGCAACAGAGCCAAGGCGATATCCCTGTCGCGGCACATCTGCGTTAGACGCTCGACGCCGTAGGGCCAGTAGCTCTCGCCGCCGAGCACGCGAATGATCACCAGGCGGGCGCCGGAGACGGTCGCTTCGAGCCAGTTATCGACCGACAAATTGTGGCTGAGGTTCATCAAGTTGGCGAGGCGCAGGCTCGGCGCATTGGTGCCCAACGATGCCTGGGCGCGGGCGAAACAGGCGAGCTCCGTATCGGCGGCCGAGGCAAAGACGATGTCGCCGGGGGATTGGCCGAGATCGACCGCCTCGCCGCCATCGGCGATACCGCCCGGTTGTGCCGCCAGAAGATGCATACGCTCAGGCCAATAACGCGGCGCTGATGGCGGCGCGGTCGAGGGGCGCGAGGCCGATAACGACGAGGCGGCTTTCACGTGCCTCATCCGCACCCCAATCGCGATCGAAATAGCGCGCCACGCGCGCACCAACCGCCTGAACCACATGGCGCCGGCGCTTGCCCGGTACATCGATGAAGCCCTTGATGCGTAAAATATCATGCTCCTCGATGGTGGCGATCAGTCGCGCTTCGAGAGTCTCGGGATCGGCTATGGGCCCGAGCGTGAGAATAAAGCTGTCGAATTCGTCATGGTCATGCTCGCCGTCAACGGCGTCATGGTGGGAAGGCCGCGTGGCCAAATCATCCTCGGCGGCGGCGGCCAACCCAAGCAGGATATCGGCATCGATGCGCGCCTGCTCGGCTTGCACAATTTTTACGCCCGGGCGCAGTTCGTCAGCCAGCAATGACAGTGTCCGCGCGCGGCCTTCCGTGTCCAACTGATCCACCTTGTTGAGCACGACCAGATCGGCGCAGGAAAGCTGGTCCTCGAATACTTCTTCCAGCGGGCTTTCGTGGTCCAGCGCCTCGTCGGCCTCTCGCTGCGCCTGCAGGGCGGCCGGGTCCGAGGCAAAGCGGCCATCCAACAGCGCCGGGCCATCGACCACGGCGATGACGCCATCGACCGTCACCCGATTGCGGATCTCCGGCCAGTTGAAGGCGGCAACGAGCGGCTTGGGCAGAGCCAGACCGGAGGTTTCGATAACGATATGTTCGGGCGCCGGGTCGCGCGCCAGGAGCGCCTCGATGGTGGGCACAAAATCATCGGCCACGGTGCAACAGATGCAGCCATTGGCAAGCTCGATAATCTCGCCGTCAGCGCAGGCCTCGTCGCCGCAGCCGCGCAGCAGTGATTCATCCACGCCAAGATCGCCAAATTCGTTGATAATGAGGGCAATGCGCCGGCCATTCGCCGTCGCCAGAACATGGCGGATCAGGCTGGTTTTGCCGGCGCCCAAAAAGCCGGAAATGACGGTGGCGGGGATTTTTCGGCTTTGCATGTCTATTCCTTCTTCGCGCTAACGCCGACGCGGCGCCAGCCTGTTCCTTGATGGCCAAAATCATATAAATCGGGGTGGCAGATCTCGGCCAGTATTTCCGTCGATTCCACCAGCCGCGGCCCCGGCCGGTTGAAATATGCGCTGCCGTCCACTGCAAAAGCTTGGCCGTTCACCACGGCGCGGAGTGCTGCCCAGGCCGGCTCTAACACCAGGGCCTCCGCCTCTTCTGCCGTTTTCTCCAGATCGTAACCGCACGGCATGAAAACGATGATATCGGGATCGGCGGTGCTCAAATCGGCAAAATCGAATTTTGGCGAATGGGCGCCGGCATCACCCATCAGGTTATTGCCCCCGGCAATGGCGACAAGCTCCGGCACCCAGTTACCCGCCGCCATCAGGGGATCGCTCCACTCAATGGTGGCGACGCTCGGCGGCGCCCCGGGCATGTCCATGCCGCCAGCCGCGATTCTGGCAATGCGACCAGTGAGCGAACGACAAAGTTCGTCGGCTTCCACGCCGAGCGCGCGTCCGGCCTGGCGAATGCTGGCCCACACTTCGCCGAGCCGCATGGGGCTGAGCGAGACGATCTCCACCGACCCGCCGAAATCCTCGGCCAGCGCGGCCTCGACATCTTTCAGGCTAACAGCGCACACCTCGCATTGATCCTGGGTCACGATATGGGTCGGCCGGGTGGCGCGCAGCACCGCCATATCGAGCTCGTATATGCTGAGCGCTTTGGCGGCGAATTCGGAAACTTCGGCGTCGATCTCAGCACTGTTGCCGTCCAGCGCCAAGCGCGGGCGGGTGCAGACCGGCAACGCCGCCACATCGCCCGGCCAATCGCACTCGTGCGAGCGCCCGACCAGCCGATCGCCGAGGCCAAGTGCAGCGACGATTTCGGTCGCGCTCGGCAACAGGCTGACAATTCGCAGCTCGGTGCCGTTCATTTTATGGTCATCCGCTTCGCTCATGGTTTTAACCTCTGCGGCAGGCCGGCGGTGATCAGCACCACTTCGTCGACGGCGGCGGCAACCGCCTGATTGAGCCGCCCGGCGTGATCGCGGAATTCCCGCGCCACGGCGTTTTCCGGAACAATGCCCTGGCCGACCTCGTTCGAGACCAGCACGGCATACCCCTCCAGGCCGGATAATGTGCGCACCAATTGGCGCGTTTCTTCGGCAATATCGCGCGAGGCGGCCATCAAATTCGACAACCATAATGTGAGGCAATCGACCAGAACGGCGCTGTTGGCACCAGAGTGGGCCTGCAGAGCTGCGACCAGATCGAGC
>JAPYQV010000419.1 GCA_029937205.1 Alphaproteobacteria bacterium | reverse complement strand
TATCACCGCCGGGCGCTTCAGCCAGGGCGGCAGCACCATCACCCAGCAATTGGCCAAAATCGCTTTTCTCACGCCTCAGAAAACACTCAAACGCAAAGCCCAGGAACTATTTCTGGCCTTCCGCCTGGAGCGTGAATTCAGCAAAGACGAGATCCTCACACTCTATCTCAACCGGGTCTATCTCGGTGCCGGGAGCTATGGCGTGGATGCGGCGGCGCGGCGCTATTTCGCCAAGCCCGCTGGCGCAGTTAGCCTCGCCGAAGCGGCGTTGCTTGCCGGCCTTTTGAAGGCGCCCTCTCGGCTCTCTCCGGCAAACGACCTCGCCGCGGCGCAGCGCCGCGCGGCTTTGGTGCTCGACAGTATGGCGGCGGCAGGCTTTATCGCGCCTGAGGACGCGGCGCGGGCAAAAAAGGCGCCGGCGCGCCTCGCCAAACAGGACGCTGGCGTTGGTGGCGCGGCAGATTATTTCAGCGCTTGGGTGAGAGCGCAGCTGCCCGCTTATGCCGGGCGGGATGCGACCGCCTTGACCGTCCGCACAACCCTCAACGCAGCCATGCAACGCGCCGCAGAGGCAGCATTGGCCGACGGGCTCGAAATCGCTGCCGATCGTTCCGTCAGTCAGGGCGCGCTGGTGGCCCTTTCCCCCACAGGCGCCGTGCTCGCCATGGTCGGCGGCAAGGATTACGGCACCAGTCAGTTCAACCGCGCCAGTCAGGCGCTGCGCCAACCCGGCTCGGCCTTTAAAACCATCGTCTATCTGGCCGGCATGGAGGCCGGTCTGAAGCCAGACGATATATTCGACGATGCGCCGATTGAAATCGCCGGCTGGGCGCCACGCAATTATAGCGGCGAATACCTTGGGCCGGTGACATTGCGCCGCGCCTTCGCCGGCTCGATCAACAGCGTCGCCGTGCGGGTTGGCCAGCATGTCGGTATTGGCAAGGTGGCCAAGCTGGCGCGCCGCCTCGGCATCAGCAACGATTTGCCACCCGACGCGAGCCTCAGCCTCGGCAGTGGCGAGCTTTCGCTGATCGAACTAACGGCGGTCTATGCCGCGCTCGCCGGCGACGGCACACGGGCGCTGCCGCACGGCATACGCGCAGTGCGCAATCGCGGCGGTGATATTCTCTATGAACGGAGCGGCTCCGGCGCGGGGCGGGTTGTTTCCGCCAAAGCGGCGGCCGCCATGCGCGATCTTCTCGCCGCCGTGGTGACGGACGGCACGGGGCGCGGCGCGGCGCTGCCGGAGGGTTTGGGTCCGGCCTACGGCAAAACCGGCACCAGCCAAAATTTCCGCGACGCCTGGTTCGTTGGCTTCGTGGGCGATGTGGTGGTCGGCGTCTGGCTCGGCAACGACAATGGCAAGTCGATGCAGAACGTCACCGGCGGCGGTGCCCCCGCCGCGATCTGGCGCAACTTCATGATTCGCGCACTGGCCCAATAATCAGGCCGAGAGGACGCACCCTGAATCAAGCAGCCGGGTTGCGCACATCCCATGTGCGTTTGCTGGTATGCTGCTCATAACCACGGCCGGCCGGGTAGCTCGCCAATTCGAACGTGGCGCCCCACGGCGTCAGGAAATAACACCAATATTCGCCCGCCTCGGCGCCGCTATTGAGCGACGGCTCGCCGAAGATCGTCACACCCTCGCTTCGCAAATATTCAATCGCGGCAAAAATATCGTCGACATAAAAGCACAGATGACTGGCGCCATTGTCTGAATTGCGCGGCATTTCCTCACGCTTATCCGGCGCTTCATATTCAAACAGCTCCACATTAGCGCCATGGCCGATGCGGACCATACGCATATTGGTGATCTCAGCCCGGGCATGCACATTTAAATGCTCGGTCATCCAATCGCCCTCTTCCGCTTTGAAGGTGCCGAGCTGGTAGAGCTCCTCACAACCGAGCACATCGCACAAGAATTCCACCGCCTGTTCCATATCCGGCACCGTCAGGCCGAGATGATCGAGACCACGCATGCCCGGCATGCCGGGGCCGCGTTTTTTTTTGTTGAATAGGTGCTGTCGTCTTCGCTGCTCATTTTCTTCTGCTTTTGGTCTTATTTTTACAGGCTCACGAAACGGTCTGAAGAACTTCGAAGCCCTCGAAATTAGGCGGGCCGAGATACATGCCCTCTTTCGGCCGCGCCCCTTGGTGGGCCTTCTTGAAGGAATCCGATTGGGTCCAGGCCTCGAAATCCTCTTTTGAAGCCCACACGGAATGGGACGAATAGAGCCGGTGGTTTTCCCGTTCCGGCCCTTTCAGGAGATGGAACTCGACAAAACCTGGCACGCCTTTCAAATGGGAATCGCGGCTTAGCCACAATTCCTCGAAATCACCCTCACGGCCCGGTGCCACGCGGAAACGATTCATCGCAATAAACATATTCTTATTCTCCTTATTTAATTTTTGCGGCTCTTGGCCCAATCCTGGCTGTCCATCCAAATCGTCACCGGCCCGTCATTGACCAGGCTGACCGCCATATCGGCGCCAAACTCGCCGGTCGCGACGGTGATGCCTTCATCGCTCAGAACAACGCAGAAACGCTCATAAAGCTCACGCCCGAGCTCGGGCGGCGCGGCGCGCGAGAAGCCCGGCCGGTTGCCGCGGCTGCTGAGATCAGCGGCAAGGGTGAACTGGCTGACCACCAACGCACTGCCGCCAGCGTCCAATATGGCGCGGTTCATGCGATCCTCGTCATCTCGGAAAATGCGCAATTTGGCGATCTTGCGGGCGAGCAATTCCGCTTCCGTTGCGCTGTCGCTCGCGACGGCGCAAATAAATATAACAAATCCGCCGGCGATCTCGCCGGTGACGCGTCCGTCAACGCTCACCCGGGCCTCGCTGACCCGCTGCACGAGCGCTCTCATGCCGGGTTCGCGGTTGGGTTCGCGGTGAACCAACGGCCATCGGCCAGCACCACCGAGGTCTCGATCTGGCGTTCCGGGATGGTCCAATAGGTGCGCAGCAGCCGCTCCTTTTCCGCCATGCTGGTTTTCTCGAAGCCATGCTCTTCATAAAAGCGGATGGCCCAGTCGGCGGCGGCCCAGGTGCCGATCAGCAGCGGCCGTCGCGCGCTGGCACGGCAACTGTCGAGAAGCGCGGCGCCGATTCCCTGGCCTTGTGCCCGAGGATCAACATAGGCGTGGCGGATCAAGGTCACGTCCTTCACCTCCTGCACCCCCATCACGCCCTTGAGCGCGCCATCTTCCTCAAAGCCCTGGACCTGAACCCCGGCGGCAATCTCGTGCACGAGTTCGTCGTCCGGCATATACGGCTC
>JAPYQV010000418.1 GCA_029937205.1 Alphaproteobacteria bacterium | reverse complement strand
GAATAGAGATCATCATCGCCACCGCCAGACCGGCGACAGCTATGTTTCGCAGCTTTGCCAGCTTTGCCATCATGTCAACCTGTCCCTCCGCTTGCGCTCATGCGAATAAAAGGTACACGCCACAATGCCGAACGCCAAGCGCGAGACACCTCCGGCAAGCGCCAGGTAATTAACAATGCGCCGCCAAATCGGCCACGGGGATCGGCTTGCGCTGTGCTGGTGCGGTGCATCGGCTGGCCAGGACGCGGGGTGAAACGCCGCGCGCCAAATCGCGCTCAAGGCTGTCGGCCTGGACGCGCACACCCAATTGCCAGCGATAGACCTGAACCCCTTCGAGCACGCGCTGCACGTAATTTCGGGTCTCGGGAATGGTGATCAATTCGATCCAGTCGACCAAATCCACGCCCGGATCGTGGCGCGGATCGCCATTGGCGCGCAGCCAGCGGCGTACGTTTGACGGGCCGGCATTGTAGGCCGCGAGCGCAAGCACATAGGAGCCGTCATATTTTTTAATCATATCGGCCAGGTAGGTGCTGCCCAGTTTCACGTTGTAGGCGGCATTGGTGAGCTTGTTCTTGGCGTAAGGCAGGCGCACCCGGCGCGACACCAGACGCGCGGTGGCCGGCATGAGCTGCATCAGGCCGCGCGCGCCGGCATGACTCTTCGCCGCTTTATCGAACAGACTTTCCTGGCGTGTGAGCGCCAGTACGAGGGCGTGCTCGAGCACACTATTGTCATAGGCAAACGGCATATCGACGAGCGGAAATATATTCGCGTCCGACACATAGCCATCGCGCGTCGCCTGCTTGGCCGCGCGGATGGCCAGATCGTGACGTCCGAGCGTATGGGCAAAATGCGCGATCACCGCATGATCCGCCGGTCCCTTCGATAGTTCCACTAGCCGGCTGGTGAAGGTGCCGGCCAGCCGGCGTTGACCGAGGAAATTCAACAGGCGGGCAACGGCGAACAATTCATGCCCGGCGATGGTCGCCGGCTGTGCACCGGGTTGCGCACCGGGTTGTAGCTTGGCGAAGGGCAGCGGCGTCTGCCCGCGCGTGCGCGCCGAAGCGAGCTGGCCGTAATAGGTGCCGGGATACTGCGCCGCCTGGGCGTACCACAGCGCCGCGCCCTCCGGGTCTCCCATTGCCTCGGTCGCGCGGCCGGACCAATAGGCCGCGCGGGCACGGCTGATCGGCATGAACACGGCATCGTAAAGACGGGTGAAATGATCGAACGCCAGTTCATTTTCGCCGAGGAAACGGAGCGCGATCCAGCCGGCCAGCCATTCCGCTTCGGCGAAACTGGAGCTTTCAATTTGACCGTGCTGGCTGGCCAGGCGGTAGGCGTCGGTGACGCTGCCGCGGTTCAGCGATTTTCGCGCCTGCAGCACGCGCTCGCGCCACCACAGTTTGGCGACGCCCAAATCCTCGGGCGCCGCGAACAGGATCTCCCGAGCACCTTCGTCACGTCCCTTGCGCCGGCGCCAGCGCAGACGCTCATACATCAGGCCCGCCGTTTCCACCAATTCATCCGGCACGCGGGCAATCGCGGCATCGACCCCGCCGGAAAAAGAATGCAGTGCCATGCGCGCCTGGGCCAAGGCCTGTTGCCCCTTGTCGACGTTGCGCAACATACGGCGCGCATCACGCTGGCGGTTCTGCCACACCAGCCGATCGAGCCGCGCCTCATGATCCTCTTCGCGCAACAGATGCTTGTAGCGGCGGTAGCTGATCTTGAGGTCCTTGCTGCTGAAATTATCATTTACCCAGGCAAAGCGGACGAGCTTTTCCGCCCGCGCCACATCGCCAGCCTTGAGAAGGGCATCGGCGAAGCGCAGGCGGCCGTCGCGGCTGACCGGATCGCGCCAGCGGAACCAGGCGGCGACGGTCAAGTCCGCCACATCCGTCAACATCGCCGTCTCGGCGCTGGCCTGCAGGCTGCGCTGGCGCGGCCAATCCGGGTTCTCTGCGATAAAAGCCGAGATATCGGCGAACGAGACGTAATTATAGGACCGCGTGTAGTCCATCCAGCGCAGCACCCGCGCGCCAAGGAGATCATTGGCACGTGCGGCGATGCGGTGGGCGGCGGACCAACGCCCGGACCCAGCCTCCTTGAAAGCGCTCTTGTAGAGAATGGCATCGCGGCCGGATAGAGGCGGCGGCAACAATACCTCAGCCGCCACACGATGCGACGCTGCGGCAGCGGCGCACAACAAGACGAGCGCCAAGGTCACTGGCAGGATTAGTCGCACAAACGCCCTTCCATCAATCGAAACAGCTCTATATCCCCATCGCGGGTGATTTTAGGCGCAGCCTCCGCACGGCCGCAAGCGGCTTGGCGGCGGTCTTGTCGTTTGGGATACGGCAAATTATGCTCTCTTAAACCCTAACAAATTAAGTGCGGAGAGCGCGATGTTGGAAGGATATGTCACGGCTTTGATAACGCCGATGCGCGACGGTGAAGTCGATGAAGAGGCGTTTCGCGCCTTTGTCGAGTGGCAGATCGCCGAAGGTGTGTCCGGATTGTTGCCGTGCGGCACGACCGGCGAATCACCTACCCTGAGCCATGATGAGCATAGGCGGGTTACCGAAATCTGCATTGACGTGGCGAAAGGACGCGTGCCGGTCCTCGCTGGCACCGGGTCCAACAGCACCGCCGAAGCGATTGAATTGACTCGTCACGCCAAAATGGCGGGCGCCGATGCGGCGCTTTTGGTCATGCCCTACTACAACAAGCCGAGCCAGGAAGGCATGTATCAGCATTTCAAGGCGATCCAGGACGCGGTTGCCTTGCCGCAATATATTTACAACATTCCCGGACGCAGTGTCGTCAACATGTCGGTCGAGACCATGGCGCGATTGGCGCAATTGCCCAACATCGTCGGCGTAAAGGATGCGACCGCCGATTTAACCCGCCCGACCTTGACGCGGATGGCCATTGCCAGCGATTTCAATCAAATGTCGGGCGAGGACGGCACGGCGATCGGCTTCTTTGCCCAGGGCGGACATGGATGCATATCCGTAACCTCCAACATCGCGCCGCGTGCCTGCGCCGAATTTTTCACCGCCTGGAAAATCGGCGACACGTCGAAGGCGCTGGAACTGCACACCCGCCTGATGCCGCTGCACGATGTTCTGTTTTGCGAATCGAGCCCGATACCGGTCAAATATGCCGCCTATATGCTCGGCAAATGCAGCCCGGAAATGCGCTTGCCGATGTGTTCGCCAGCGGATGCCAGCAAGCAGCGCATTGAAACGGTTCTGCGCGACCTCGGCATGTTAAAGG
>JAPYQV010000417.1 GCA_029937205.1 Alphaproteobacteria bacterium | reverse complement strand
CGTATAGCGTGATCGATTTCGGTCGTGAAAGGGCCTGCCATCTCCGAAATGCGGCCCCGGCTGATATGGCGCATCAATTCCATTTGGCCAAGTCTGAGATGGCAGTGGATCAGGCCAAGCGTGAAAGCGGCATCGGCGTCGGTCTCAGCGAACACGAAGGGAACTTGCTGGTCGTTCCAGTGAATATCAACCTCTCCGTCGAGCGGCAGGTTTTTTGTCGGGAAGACGCTGAGGCGCGTGTCCACGTCGCTTTTCACCGGCAATGGCGCCAACAGGGAACGGCCGCTCACAACGGCAGCCACGGCTACGCTCAACAAGGGAGCGAGCTTCGAAAAGATACTCTTTGTACTCAAACCTTGTTGACCAAATCAGATATCTTCACAGATGATGAGTGTTGCCGCAGATAAGTCGTAACAAGGTGTGGGCCGGCCTTTTCCGGTGACGGTACCGTCATGGTGTTGCCGTTTCGGCCGACGCGTTGCGGCAAGTGATTCGGCGATGCGCACCAGGGCCCGGGCCTTGGCGAGCATTTCCGGTTTGGCGATGGCAGCGTCGACCAAGCGCTCGCGGCAAGCGGCGAATTTGGCGCCGCACAGAATGTTTGCGACGGCGAGCGGCTGGGCGGATTCGTCATCCCGCGCGGCGATCGTCTCATCCATGAGACGATGCAATTCGGCCATGGTGAGCACGGGTAGCGTGAAAGGTTCCGAATTTTTCGGGGCAGGAATCGTTGCGCATGCCGCCACGATAAAGAATAACCCCAGCAGGAGCGACACAATTATTTGCCGCTTGGTATTGGCGCGCCGAACGCTCCGAAGGGTAGGCCACAACATGCCCGGGAGAGCCCGGATCAACGGCTTGACCGCCGTCTGCCCGTCGCAATGATTTTGCCACCGGCGAGGATGCTGGCAAGGCCAAACTGAGCGGCTGCCAATCTCTGCAGGGCGGTATATCTCATGATTCTATACCCTTCTCGGGATACGCGGAGCGAACGGATTAGCAGGATACGCAACCTTGCGTCCCAATCTATTCACATTTCATTCTACGCTAACCGAAATTTAATAATATAACCCCTATCCTTGACCGTTGATTTCGTTTCCAAGTGAGGAAGTTGAGGAACACCGGTTATGACTGACCCGGAACTGGGATTCCAGATTGTCGAAGCGCTGGAAAAGAAAATCGAAACGCGATTTCATCGCCAGGCGCGAACTGCGGCGCCAGGATTCGAACCCGGATTGGTATTGAGCGCCCTGGTCAAGCTTGAAGAGCAGGAGCTTTTGGCCCAGGAAAACGCCTACCGGGGCAACGGCAACGATGATACGGCCAATGCATTTATGATGGTGCGTACCGAGTTTCTGCATTCGGTGGTGCGCGAATTGTACGACCGTTTGACTTAGCCTCGGCGCCGGCGTTCCAAAATTTGTTCTGTGCAGGGTTGGTTTGTGACTGTGGTCACAGCCGCAAATTTGTCCCGCAGGTACTTTCGCGATCGTGTGCACATCTTCGCCTCCGGAGGTGAGAATGTATCGTCCTTTCCATATTTCACGTGAAACATATTTTTGGACATGAACGTATCCCTGGTTGTCACAGAAGAGCTCCGGAAAACCAATCAGCTGGTGCAAGCCTGGAACGATTTGGCGAGCAGTTTGGACAATCCGATGAGTACGGAGCAATTGCTGAACGAATTGCCGCCCGACATTCAGAGACATTGCGCCTGGGGAACGGTTAGTGCTGCCCAGCGTAGTGCCAACGTTGAAAATTTAGGCGGCAAAATTGAAACCTGCCTGACATCAAGCGGTAAGAATAATGGCGAAAATCGGAAATCTGCCGGGATTGTTGTCGGAATGATGTCAGAATTGGGCAACGGCCTGCGGTTCGACAGAAAACCGACATACGATGACGGCGCATTCCGGGTGCAAGATGGTCGACCGATTAAATATCGCGTGGCGGCAGTTCCGACGAGTGCTCAAGGCGATGCGCATTGCGGTTGGCTCGCGGTTGGAGATTGGGCGTTCGACGCAACCTAAATCCGCCGCTGCCCCGTGGTTGGCAATGATCCGGGACACGATAAGCTTATTAATGTCGCCCGCCATTCCTTGCCAAGAATGCTGCCATGTGAAATTGCGCCTGCGCCGGCGAGTAGGCGTTTTCTCGGCCGACCGGGCAGGCATGACGCGCGCGGCATCCCGTCATTCGGCAGTCATTGGTTTTCGTGCTGCTGACATGGCCAGTGCATCGCTCCACGTCATAAAAATCGGTTTGGAACGCGCCAACGGGACAGGCGGTTAGGCAGGGCCTGTCGATGCAGGAATGACAGGGACTCGGCGCTTCGTCTACTGCCGGCAATTCCAGGCATTCCGCGAATAACAAGGCGCCGCGGTAGCTATGCCACAAGCCGTATTTTGGGTGTATCAGAATTCCGATCGGCGAGGTGTGGGTTTGGCCGCTGCGCAACGCCCAGCGTTGGAACGGATGGAATGGCGGCCCGTCGGCAGGCGATAGCGCCTGGGCGCCGAATTGTTTTGCCAAATGTTGGAATATTTCTGCGCTCCAGGCGTTTAGCGGATGTTCTGCGCTGTGTGTCGAAGATTGAAAGAACGGCCACATCGAACCGCCGCCGTTGCCGGCAAGCACAATTGTTGCAGTACACAATTGCTCCGAGAACGCGGGAACCGCGTCCTCCGGGCGAGGGTGAAAGGCGCCGAGAACAACCAGACCGGCACCCGCCAAGGCGGTTTCGATCTCAGTTAGCGAATTGCAAGAATCCGACACTGTCACTCCCTTGCCGTCCGGATAGCTTACCAGCTCGTCATACTCACGACATCCGGGCACATCACGCAATAAATATACCGATTCACCGCGTACGGGCATCGAATAATTGACAGGATCGGTACTGCGACGGCTAGGAGTCTCTAAAATTGCAGACGAATATTCCTGTTGCGCGTGCGCCAATCTTCTTCCTAATTCTCCTGGCCGGCAGGGGGTTGTTGAAATGTGATAGCCAACGCCGCAGCATTGGAGTGCAGCACAATTCGAAATGATTGGAAATAAAGGAGATTATTTCGGTAAATTAACTATTACTTAAAAAATAGATGGTGAATATTGCACCCAGAATGAATTATTACCAATATAGTATCAGGAATTGTCGAACGTATAATCGCTAAATAGCCAAGGAATCAGCTATTCTGAAGCCGAATTTGCCGGGTGGGGTCAAATCGCCGCAAGCGGTGTGCACCTTTCGGCTCAGTAAAATATTCTGATGTGTCGTTGTTGAGTCATACCAAGTGC
>JAPYQV010000416.1 GCA_029937205.1 Alphaproteobacteria bacterium | reverse complement strand
AGCTCAGCTGGATAGAGCACCAGACTACGAATCTGGGGGTCGGGAGTTCGAATCTTCCCGGGCGCGCCATTTTTTCAATGAGTTAAGCCTTAGCGCCTTGCTTTCGCAGACGCATATTTTGTAATTCCTGTGAAAACGTGTCAGGAACTTTGCCGGTTACTGATCGGTATAGGTTCGGGTTTCGTTTTGCTTTTTTCCAGCCGATCCAGCGCCGCATCGATCTGTTTATCGCGTGCGTGCGCGTACCGCATGACCATTTCCAAACTGCGGTGCCCGCTAAATTCTTTGATGGTCGGAACGTCGGCGCCGCTTTCTGAAAGATAGGTAATGGCGCTATGCCGTAGCGTATGAGGCGTTATCTTCACCGGGTCTAGTCCCGCAGCTCCGACATAGGGAATTGTGCTATTGGGGAGGAACGCCGGGTGTCATCGTAATTCCAATTCTTTCCTTCCTCCGTCGACTGAGGTCCAATTCTAACCGGCGGTGAGATTCACGGCGCCACCACAGGCCCTCGGCTCACCGGCTCTTGCCGGCTTTCTTCGCCGGATCGCTCATGATGAACACGGATACCAGCAACAGGAGGATCGAGACGCCGACGATCACCGACCCGATGGCGTTGATTTCGGGTGTCATGCCGCGCCGGATGGTGGACCAAATATACATCGGCAGGGTGTTGTCGCGCCCGGTGAGAAAAAAGGTTACCGGAATTTCATCGAACGAAAGGGTAAACGAAATGAGCGACGAGCCGATCAGGGCGTTTCTAATGTTGGGCAATGTCACCTTGACAAAGGTCTGCCACGGGCGTGCGCCGAGGTCACTTGACGCCTCTTCGATACGGCGGTCGAAGCGCTGCAGGCGGGCATAGACGTTGGTTACGACGATAGCGGTGAGGGCGGTTCCATGACCGACCATTACGGTCGCCAGACTGAGCGAAACATCCATCATGGAAAAGAAATTGAGCATCGAAATGCCGGTGATCAGGCCCGGCAGCGTAATTGGCAGCAGCACCAGCCGACGGAAGACCACCTTGCCGGGGAATTGGTAGCGGTCGAGCGCGAAGGCGGTCGGGACGCCGATGGCGAGGCATAACACGACCGCCGCGACGCCAACGAGCAGGCTGTTGCCGAGCGCCGTCAACAGGATGGAATTGGTAAAGGCCTTCTCATACCAGTCAAATGTCCAGCTGGTCAGCGGCAGCCTGGTGACCGGGTTGGAATTGAAGCTGAAGATGATCAGCGTGACGATCGGGATGTAGAGGAAAGCAAGCACGCAACCGGTGGCAACCGCCAGCGCCCGGCCGGTG
This sequence comes from Alphaproteobacteria bacterium, assembly GCA_029937205.1. Lineage (GTDB taxonomy): Bacteria > Pseudomonadota > Alphaproteobacteria > UBA828 > UBA828 > PTKB01. The sequence goes on along the minus strand of JAPYQV010000416.1, from coordinate 1,986 downwards.
ACGTCGCGCCCAGCCAATTTGAAGTGCAGGCCGAATAGCGCCTGCCGCCGCGCTTCCGCGATATGTGTTTGCCGTATCGCCATGCGCTAATTCAGGTCTAGCCGGCCGGCGCGCTCGAAGCGGTCCGACAGGGTGATGATTGCGACGACGATCAGCAACATGATCATCGACAAGGCCGAGCCCAGCGGCCAGTTCATTGCGATGCCGAATTGCGACGCGACAACATTCGAGATCATGTTCGAGTAGGGGCCGCCGACGAGCTGCGGCGAAATAAAATCGCCAAAAGACAGACAGAAGGTAAAGGTGAAACCGACGAGGATGCCGGGCACCGAGAGCGGCAGGGTGATGCGCAGGAACGTGCCCATGCGGCCAACGCCCAAATCCTTTGACGCCTCGATCAGGTTCCTCGGAATCCTTTCGAGCGAGGCGAATAACGGCATCACCATGTAGGGCGTGAAAATATAGGCCATGGTGATCACCATGGCGGACTGGTTGTAGAGAAACAGCGTAATCGGCTCGTCGATGATGCCTATCCACATCAGGAATGAATTGAGAATACCTTCGGTGCCGAGGATCGTCTTCCAGGTATAGGCGCGCAGCAGATAGGAAACCCAGAGCGGGATGATCGTTGCCACATAGATGATCATCCGGACGCGGTGCGAGCGCACCTTGAACACCAGGTAATAGGTCAGCGGGTAGGCCAGCCCGAAGGTGACGAGGGAAACCAAGGCCGAAATCTTAAGGCTGCGCAGCAGCACCTGGAAATATTGCGGGTCGTCGAAGATTTTGATGTAGTTGCCGAACTGGAAATCCGGCACATGGAACGGGAATTGCTTCGAATAGAAGCTGATCATGAGCATGATCACATAGGGGACGAGGAGGACCACGAGCCACCAAATTATCGGCCCCGTCATCAGGGCCGCGAAGCCGGCCCGTTTTTGCTGCGCCAGGTTCACGTGCGATATTCGGCTTCATCGGCGGCGATATCGTCGAACAAAGTCACGCTCGATGGATCGACGGCGACGTTGACGGCTTGCCCCCCCGGCGGCAATTCGCTCTGCCCCAGGGAAGAATTGAGCTGGTGATTAATGATAAGCGGCTTGTCGCCGCCGATATCGAGCGTGAGACGAACCGAATCGCCGTGAAAGAATTGTTCGTTGATCACCCCGTCCAGGCGGTTGACGTTCTCCGGCACGGCGGCGCCAGCGGCCAGCAGGCGAAGCTTCTCGGGACGTATGGACAGAATCACGCGTGACCCGACCGCCGGTTTCTTGCCGGCCGCCGCCGTGCGTATCACATTCGGGCCATAGTCGGTAACGATGGCGTCGGCGGAGATTTCGCGCACCGTCGCAACAAGAATGTTGGAGGCGCCAAGAAAACTGGCGATGTAGGGGCTTGCGGGATGGTCGTAAAGCTCCGTCGGCGTACCGACCTGCACGATCTCGCCCTGATCCATGATCGTGACGCGGTCCGACATGACGAGCGCCTCTGTCTGGTCATGCGTGACCATGATAAAGGTGAGGCCGATCTGCTCATGCAGATGTTTGAGTTCGACCTGCATCGCCTCACGCAATTGTGCATCGAGCGCCGACATCGGCTCGTCGAGAAGCAGCACTTTCGGCCGGCGCACGAGCGCGCGGGCAAGCGCGACACGTTGCATTTGGCCGATGGAAAGCTGCGCCGGGCGGCTGGCGGCCTTGTGTGAAAGCTCGATCGTGTGCAAGGCCTCATCGACCTGTTTGTCCACTTCGCTTTTCGCCAGTCCGGCGATCTTGAGACCGTAGGCGATGTTCTGCGCCACGGTCATATGCGGGAACAGGGCAAAATCCTGAAACATCATGTTGACCGGCCGCTTGTAGGGCGGCAGGTCGGTGACGTCCTGGCCGTCGAGGTAAACGCGCCCGCGGTCAGGATATTCAAAGCCGCCAATCATGCGCAAGGTAGTGGTCTTGCAGCGGGCGTTCTGGGCTTGCTGCGCTTCGCGTT
>JAPYQV010000415.1 GCA_029937205.1 Alphaproteobacteria bacterium | reverse complement strand
TCTTATGACCCATTGGTATCAGTGCAGCTTGGCCCAAATGCGCCGTTTGATAACGTAGATGAGCGCCGTGAAGATGGCGATGAAGATGAGGACCTTGAGGCCTGTCTTCTTGCGAATTTCCATCTCCGGCTCAGCCGTCCAGGCGAGGAAGACGGAAACGTCATGCGCCAATTGCTCGAGCGTCGGCTCAGTGCCATCGGCATATTCCACCGCTTCTTCATAGAGCGGCTCCGGCATGGCGATCTGATGACCAGGGTAATAATGGTTGTAGCTCATGCCCTCGGCGAGCTCGAAGCCGTCGGGCGCTTCTTCCTCATAACCGGTCAAAATACCGTAGAGATAATCGATGCCGCCGTCGCGCGCCTTCGTGATGACCGAGAGATCCGGTGGATTGGCGCCGCCGTTTAAGAAGCGGGCGGCTTGCGGGTTGGCGAACGGCGCCGGGAAATAGTCCGACGGCTTCGCGGTCCGCATATACATATCGCCTTCGTTGTCGGGGCCGTCCTCGACCTCATATTCGGCCGCGATCGCTTTGACCTGTTCGACGTCGAAGCCGATATCCAGCAGATTGCGGAAGGCGATGTAATTGAGCGAATGGCAGCTCGCACAGACTTCCTGAAAGACTTGGAACCCGCGCTGCAGCTCGCCCCGGTCGAAGGTGCCGAACACGCCGGTGTGTTGCCAGTCATGATCCGGCGCTTCCGGCGTGTCGCCCGAAGCTTGCGCGCTGCCGATGCCGGCGAACATCAGGCCGAGGGCGGCGGCGATAGCGAATAATTGCGCGCGCATCACGGAGTCCCCCCCGCTGATGTGCCTTGTGACGTGCCTGGTGGTGCACCACTCGCGTCGGCACCGCCTTTCTTGTCCAACACCGCCTGATGAATACTTTCCGGGAGCGGCTTGGTGCGCTCGAATTTGCCGAGCAGCGGCATGATGATCAGGAAGTGGGCGAAATAATAGATCGAGCAGATTTGTCCGATCCAAATGAACGAGCCCTCCGGCGGATTGGCGCCAACCCAGCCAAGCACCAAACAGTCGGCCAGGAAAATCCAGAAAAACTGTTTGTAAATGGGACGGAACCGCGCGCTCCGCACCTTGCTGGTATCAAGCCACGGCAGGACGAAGAGAATGGCGATGGCGGCGACCATGGCGATCACCCCGCCAAGCTTGTCCGGGACGGCGCGCAGGATCGCGTAATACGGCAGGAAGTACCATTCCGGCACGATATGCGGCGGCGTCACCAGCGGATCGGCTTTGATGTAGTTGATCGATTCGCCGAAGAAATTTGGCAGATAGAAGACGAATATCGCCAGCACGAACAGCATCACGCCGAGGCCGACCATATCCTTCGAGGTGTAATAGGGGCTGAACGGAATGGTGTCTTTCGGGCTCTTGATATCGATGCCGAGCGGATTGTTCGATTTCCGGTGATGCAGCGCCCATAGATGCAGGAACACCACGGCGCAGAGCAGGAACGGCAACAGATAATGCAGCGAGTAGAAGCGATTGAGGGTCGGATTGTCGACCGAGAAGCCGCCCCACAGCCACTGTACCAGCGTCTCGCCGATCCACGGGATGGCGGAAATCAGGTTGGTGATCACGGTCGCCGCCCAGAAGCTCATCTGGCCCCACGGCAGGACATAGCCGAGGAACGACGCGCCCATCATCAGGAACAGGATAATGACACCCATCCACCACAGAATTTCCCGTGGCGATTTATAGGAGCCGTAATAGAGGCCGCGGAATATATGGATATAGACCACGACGAAGAACATCGAGGCGCCGTTGGCGTGGAGATAGCGCATCATCCAGCCCCATTCCACATCGCGCATAATATGCTCGGTGGAATTGAAGGCGTAATCCACATGCGGCGTGTAATGCATGGCGAGGACAATGCCGGTGACGATCTGCACCACCAGCATGATTCCGGCGAGCGAGCCGAAATTCCACCAGTAATTTAGATTGCGCGGCGCCGGATACTCGACCAGATGTTCGTTCGCCCAACTGAAAATCGGCAGGCGGTAATCGATCCACTGGACAATTCTATAACGGTGAAGAGGCGTGGTCATATCTGCTGCGCTCCGTCTCAGCCAATTCGGACGAGCGTGTCGTCGAGGAATTCATATTCGGGTACCGCGAGGTTGTTCGGTGCCGGGCCCTGGCGGATGCGCCCCGAGGTATCGTAATGGGAGCCGTGACAGGGGCAGAACCAGCCGCCGAAATCACCGCGTGGATCGCCTAGCTTGTTGCCGAGCGGAATACAGCCGAGATGGGTGCAAACGCCGACCAGGATCAGCCACTCGGCCTTCTGCACCCGGCCTTCGTCGCTCTCTTCATCGCTGAGATCGCTGAGCGGCACGGCGCGCGCCGCGTCGATTTCTTCCTGCGTGCGGCGGCGGATAAAGACCGGTTTGCCGCGCCACTTCACGGTAATCGACTGGCCAACCTCAATGCCTGAAATATCCACTTCCGTCGACGACAGCGCCAAAACATCGGCCGAGGGGTTCATGGTCTCGATCAAAGGCCAGACGACGCCGATGGCCGCAATCGTGCCCATGGCGCCGGCCGCCAAAATCAAAAAATCGCGCCGGGTCTCTTCGCCCTCCGGGCTCGCCTGATCGCTTTCAGACGCTGTGTCTGCCATTATCCAACCCTTCAATCCCGCGGCCCTAGCGGCCGGCCAAGCACATGATTTGTGCGGATAATCGGTGAGGCGCAAAACGGCCTTGTGCCACAGCCGGTGGGAGGGGTAACACGGGCAGAAGTGAAGGGCAAGAACCTATGGCCGGCGCGCCAATATGACGCAGGGTTGGCAGGCTGACGGACCGGCTGCGGCCCCGACCGCGACCAATGCGAACGGAGTGAAACAAAGGGTGAAAATAGCGCTCTATCAACCGGATATTGCCGCCAATGTGGGCGCAATCTTGCGCCTTGGCGCTTGTATGGACGTTGCCGTGGAGATTATCGAGCCGTGTGGATTTCCGTTCGATATGCGCCAGATTCGCCGCGTCGCGCTCGACTATATCGAGCATGTGGAACTCAACCGTCACGTTTCCTGGGCGGCCTTCGTTTCGGCCCGCCAAAAGACGAATATCGGCCGTCTGATCCTGCTCTCGACGCAGGGCACGGCGCGCTACGATAAATTGGCCTATCAGCCGGGCGATACCCTCCTCCTGGGGCGCGAGAGCGCAGGTGTGCCGCCGGAAGTGCGGGCGGCCGCGGATGATTGCGTGGCCGTCCCCTTGGCGGCCAATATGCGATCGCTTAATGTCGCCAGCGCCTGCGCCATGGTATTGGGC
>JAPYQV010000009.1:13867-18574 GCA_029937205.1 Alphaproteobacteria bacterium | reverse complement strand
TCCCTTGGCTACCTCGTATTAACTCGGGCGGGCGGTCGCCCTTGCCGGAATGCTGATCGCATTCCTGAGAGCGTCGTTGTTCAATTATGGGGACAGTATACTTAATTATTCTGGGCGGCGCGCTGTGGTGACGATTGCTTGCAGCGGCGAGCGAATCGGATTGTCGCCGTAGCTCTCACGCATTTTTTCCGCCAGGGCGGCGACGACTTCATCGGCTGAGGCGGTGCCGCGCTCTTCGATTTCGAGTATTGTCGGATTGCCCTTCACCATGCCGACGGCCAAATCGGCGGCGCTCCGGTGGCTGCCTTCATGGGCCACTTCTTGCAACGCGATCTCATCAAACCCTGCCGCTTCGACATGGCTGCGGATCACCTCATGATCGTTCCAATCGAACGGCACGGCCAAGAACTGCGGTGGGTCGGATTCGAAAAATCCGAAGATTGTTTCGAATGCCAATCCGACGATCGGATTGCGCTCGAGCGAATCCCACACATTGAAAGCAAGCATGCCGCCAGGTTTGAGCACGCGGAAAAATTCGCCAAATCCGAGCGGCTTGTCGGGCAAGAACATGACGCCGAACTGGCACAACAGGGCATCGAATTCGCCGTCGCCGAACGGCAGCTCCTGAGCGTCGGCCTGACTGAACGTGACCCCGGCCAAATGGCCGCGCGTGGCTTCCGCATGTTCGAGCATGGGCGGGTTCAAATCGGTGGCCGTGATTGAAATGCTCGGATCAAGCACACCGCGGGCATATTCGGTCGAGATGCCGGTGCCGCAGGCGATTTCCAGGACGCGCCCGCCCTTCGGCACCTGGAGCCGCCCGGCCAGGTCACGGGCGTAATAATCAAACAGGAATCGGCCAAGCACCCGGTCATAGATTTCCGGGATCGAGCCGACAAAGCGCACCTGTTTGCGCTCGTTCATTGCGCCACCTTTACCATGAGTTTGCCGAACACCTCGCCGTCGAAGAAACGCAGGAACGCGGCGGTCGCATTCTCCAGGCCATGGACCACATCTTCCTTGTATTTGAGCCGCCCCTCGGCCAGCCAGCGGGCGAGGCGCTGGCGGCCATCTTCATAGCGCGCTTCGTAGGAGAAAATATTGAAGCCGCCCACTTTCGCTTCGGTGAAGAGAATGTTCTGCAAGTTGCTGACGGTGGTCTGCGGCCCTTTGAGGTTATATTGCGAAACGCCGCCGCAGACGACCACACGGGCGCGCGGCGCGAGGCGCGGATAAACCGCTTCGCTGACGGCGCCACCGACATTCTCGAAATAGATATTTATGCCGTTCGGGCAGGCACGGTCCAAGGCCGCCGCGATATCATCCGTCTTGTAGTTGATCGCCGCGTCGAAGCCGAGCTCGTCGGTGAGATAGGCGTTTTTTCTTTCTGAGCCGGCGATACCGACCGCGCGGCAGCCGGCGATTTTCGCCACCTGGCCGACAATCGCGCCGACCGCGCCCGAAGCGGCGGAAACCACCACCGTGTCGCCGGGCTCCGGCTTGCCGACATCAATCAGGCCGAGATAGGCCGTCAGCCCCGGCATGCCGAGTACACCGAGCGCCGTCGACAGCGGCCCGAGCGTCGCATCGACTTTTCGCGCCGCGCCGCCATCCACGACCGCATAATCCTGCCAGCCGCTATAGGCCTCGATATAATCGCCCTCGGCAAAATCACTGTGGCGGCTGGCGACGACCTGGCTGATGGCACCGCCAATCACCACATCGCCGAGCGGCACCGCGGGAAAATATTGTTCATTGTCGCCGATTCGAAGGCGCATATAGGGATCGAGCGACAGCCAGATGGTGCGCACCAGCAATTGACCGGCGCCGGGCGCCGGCATCGCGCCCTCGCGCATTTCGAAATCGCTCTCCCGGGGATTGCCGTCGGGCCGCGCGGTGAGAACGACCTGCCGATTGATGCTCGCAGCCATTGCCCGCTAACTCCTGCCCGCTAATCCGTAAAATGCACGGTGACGCGGCCGAGCGCACCGAAATCCGCCATCACTTGGTCGCCGGGCGCTATCGCCACCGGCACGATGCAGGTGCCGGTGGTGATGATCTCGCCGGCCAGGAGCGGCGTGCCATGGGTAATACGGTCATTGGCGAGCCAGGCGAGCGCGATGCGCGGATCGCCGAGCACGTTGGCGCCGATCCCTTCCGCCGCAACCTTGCCATTGATGGTGAGATAGGCCGGATGCGCGGCGAGATCCATATCGCGCCAGGTTACCGGCAGCGCCGGCCCGAGAACGAAATACTCCGTACAGGCATTGTCGGCGATCAATTGTGGCGCGCCGACAATGGTAAAATCCTCGAAACGCGAATCGGGCACTTCGATGCCGATATGAAGCGCCGCTGTCGCGTCGACGACATCTTGCGGCGTGTAATCGCGCCCGCGCGCCGGCAGATCGGACGCCAGTCGGAAGACGAACTCCGCTTCGACCACCGCCATGTGCAAATGCGCCGCCGGCAATGTTGCGCCGTCATGATACAGCTTGCCGTCGAGTAGGCGCCCGGCGAGTGGCCCGTCAACGCCAATATGTTTTTGCCCGGCAACACTGGTGGCGGCGATTTTCCAGCCCACCTGCTGCCAACCGCTGAGGGCAGCAAGCTGTGCCTGCGCGGCATAGCCATCCGCCACTGTCTCGGGGCGGCAGGATTGCGGCAGCCCGTCAATGCGGCTCCGGTTGCGCCAATTCTGCCAAATCAACGCGGCGGCTTCGCTTGCACGTGCATCTCCCATAACGCACTCTTAGCGCACCAACGAGGGACGGACAAGCCGCGCAGCAGTTCAATCGGAGACCGCCATGTATTTCACCATTTTTGCCACCGACCGCGCCGACCATGTGGCGCTCCGGCTCGAGACGCGTGAGACGCACCGCGCCTATTTGCGTGATCGGGCGGCCCACCCACAGGTGACGGTCATGCACGGTGGCCCGACCCTGGCGGCGGACGGTGACACCATGAACGGCACCTTGCTGATCGTCGAAGCACCATCCCTGGCGGCGGCGGAAGCCTTCGCGGCGGACGACCCCTACCGCCAGGCCGATCTCTTCAGCGACGTGCAAATCCGCCCCTGGGCCTGGACCCTGGGGCGTCCGGAGGCGGAAGACTGAACATGCTTGAACTAAGACCAATTTGTGAAAACTGCGCGACCGATCTGCCGCCCGATTCGACGGCGGCCCGGATATGCTCCTACGAATGCACCTTTTGCCGCACCTGCGTCGAGACGGTGCTTGAGAATGTCTGCCCGAACTGCGGCGGCGGATTTCAGCCGCGCCCGATCCGCCCGGCGCGGGAGTGGCAAAGCGGCGTGAGCCTCGCCAGCCAGCCCGCGGCCACCGACAAAAAACACAGCCCGGTCAACGAAAATGATCAGCGCGCGCTAATCTCACGCCTTGCCGCGGCCGCGCCCGACAAACGCTAAGCCGGGTTCAAAATCTCTGATCGATGGCGAGACCCTTGCAATCATCGTCGATGATCTGCGGCAACGGCTCATCGAGAACCGCCTTGATGTCGAGCACATAGGGATTGCGCAGCACGCGCGGCGAGCGGTCCGGATCGGTCGGCGGTCGTAAAATCCGGCAACCGATCTTGTTGACGATTTTGCGGAACGCCTCGACGCGCTTCCAGCCGCTGCCATAGGCGCTATCCAGGCCCTGGTCATGCCAGCGCAGCCACATGGCCGCGGCGGCTGCCACATGCACGGTGCCGTAGGACGTGCCGTCGCCGCCGCCGTCGGTCGAGATGCGGTCGCGCTCGCCATTCTCCCGCGCCATCGCCCGGTCGATACAGGCCGAGGGTGCCCAGGTGTCGACATACTGATCGTCGCCGGCCCGAACGCCGTCATACATTTCAAGTTCGATATCGCCGACCGCCGCCCCTTGCGCCGGCTTGTTCATACCCTTTGGCTGCACGCCGCCGACACAGATGGTGCGGAAATAGCGCCCCGGATAGGTCACCAGATCGGTCAATTGGCCGGCTGCGGCGCAGATGATGATACCCCTGTCATAGGCCTTGTCGACGGCCTCGCTCATGGCGTGCGGCGCACTGAGCCCGCCGAGGCTCATACTGATCACCGGGCAATTGGCGGCGTTGGCCGCATTGATCGCCTTCGCCACCCGTGTTTTCGCCCCGTCCCAGACCAGCACGGTGGTCCGGAGCGCCCGGTAGGGCACCACCGGCAGGCCCGGCGCCACGCCGAGCTTGCGCCCGGCCAGGACGCTCCCGGTACGCAGGCCGTGCGCCGGAAAATGCGGCGGCAGCATGATGCGGTAATCCATCGGGTCTTCAGGATTGTCATCATCGTCGTCGAGAAAATCCCGGCCCTCAGGCCACTGAATGGTGGCATTGGTTTTGCCGGAAGCACTGGAGGTATTTTCTGGCCACGCGCCGAACACCGCATGCGGCACATAGCCGGTGTCGATATGGCCGACCTTGACGGTGCTCCAATTGAAATCCCGGCCGCCATGGCGCGCGCGCAATTGCGTCATCGCCTGGCGGGCCCGCACCAGGCGCACGTTCCACGGCGCCGGATCCGCCGAACGCGCCTTGAAGGCCTGGGTCTTGCCGAGGCCGGGTCTGATCTCGGTGATCGCGGTGGCGTTGCCGAAACGCATCTCCTGGCCGCTGTAGGAAGCGGGATTGTTGTCCACCGTCTTCGCCTTCGAGCCGCCCGCCCGGGTCGAAAAAAACACGCTGTCGGGTTCG
>JAPYQV010000009.1:12692-13767 GCA_029937205.1 Alphaproteobacteria bacterium | reverse complement strand
GCGCCGCCTCGATATCGTCGAGCCGGTCGAGCATGACGGTAAAAGGCGATACGCCACCGCCAAAGGAGACTCGGAAATAGCACTTGCAGCGAATATCGGTCATTGCGCGCCCTCTCGGTTGTAACGCCCGTACTGCCGTCTGCCATCAATAGTAAGAATATACCGCTTGGCGTGGGAATCCAGCCCACATCCGGTGAAGAATTTTATTCCACCCGGGCCGCCGGCACGGCGCCGGCCAATTGCCGGGCAACGAGTCCGGCGTAAAGACCGCCTCGGGCCAGGAGCGCGTCATGGTCGCCCGCCTCGACCACGCGGCCCGCATCCATGACCACGATGTGATCGGCATCGCGCACGGTGGAGAGCCGGTGGGCGATGACGATGGTGGTCCGCGCCGCCATCAATTCATCCAGCGCGCGGCGCACCGCCTGTTCGTTCAGCGCATCGAGATGCGATGTCGCCTCGTCGAGAATCAACACCGGCGCGTCCTTGAGAAAGGCGCGCGCGATGGCAATGCGCTGGCGCTGGCCGCCGGACAAACGCGCGCCGCGTTCGCCAACGCGTGTCTCTAAGCCGTCCGGAAGCGCAGCGGTGAAGTCATCGAGCGCGGCGCGGCGAACCGCCGCCGCCACATCCGCGGCACTCGCCTCAGGCCGGGCGATGAGAATATTGGCGCGGATGGTGTCGTTGAAGAGATAGGTATCCTGCGCCACCAGGGCGATGTGCTGGCGCAGATCATCGAGCCGCCAGGATTTGAGATCGTGCCCACCAAGCCGCACGACACCCTCCTCGGGATCCCAGAAGCGCATCAGCAAATGGGCAAGCGTGGTTTTGCCGGCACCCGAGGGGCCGACCAGGGCCAGGGTCTGGCCCGCCGCGACGGACACATTGATCGCCGAGAGCGCCGGCGCTCCGATGCCGGGATAGGTGAATTGAACATTCTCGAGCGCCAACGCCGCACCACCACGCTGATCAGATTCGTGCGTCACGCCGGGGCCATCCGCACTTGTTACGCCGGGTCCGTCCGCACTTGTTACGCCGGGTCCGTCCGCACTTGTTACGCCGGGTCCGTCCGCAC
>JAPYQV010000009.1:0-12592 GCA_029937205.1 Alphaproteobacteria bacterium | reverse complement strand
TTGTTACGCCGGGTCCGTCCCGGACCACTACCGGCTCGCTGTGCACCGCATGCAAACGGCGCGTGCCGCCCAGGGTATCGGCGAGCTGACGGCCGATATTGGCGATTTCCGATATGGGCAAAAAGGCGGCCATGGCCAACAGCGTCAACAGCGGCAGCGCGGTACGCTCGAGATCACCGGCGGAAACCAGCATCGATCCGGCGATCACCACAGCGAGGCCGCCAAGGCCGGTCGCCGTTTCCACCAGCGCCGTCTGGATGGTGAGATCGCGGAAAAACGGCAGGCGCAGCGCATGGTGGCGGCGCACCAGGTCGATGAACTGCTTGCCGCGCTGTGCTTCCTGGCGAAAGGCGAGAATTTCCGCCAGGCCCTGCAGGGTATCGACCGAATGGGCATTGAGTTCGCCCTGCGCCTCGCGGGCGCGCGACGCCAGCGCATCGACCCGCTTTCGCATAAGAAAAGGCGAAAGCGCGATCAACGCCAGAAACGGCGCCAGCGCCAGCGCCATCGGCCAACCATAGAACAGCACGGCAGCCAGCACCGCCGCCGGCACCAGCAATGCGACAAAGGCCGGTGCCACCGTGTGGGCGAAGAAATATTCCACGTTCTCGATATCCTGCGTCGCCATGGCAACCAGGTCGCCGCTTCTTCTGCGCAACAAATATGCCGGCGCGAGCGCGTCCAATTTGGCAAACAGCGCGATGCGCATTTCGGTGAGCAGGCGGAAGGCCATGTCATGCGCAACCCAGGATTCGAGCCAATGCAGAATACCGGCAAAGGGGGCGAGGGCGTAAAGCGCGATCAGCAGGCCGTCGAAGGGCTCGCCGTTGCGCACCGCCGCGACGACGAAGGCGCTCAACACACCGACGCCGATCAAAGCAACCACGCGCGCCACGCCGAGCATAAAGGCCAGCCCGACGCGGCTGCGCAACGGCCAGACCTGGCGCAGCAGAATCGCCGTCGCCCGCCCCCAGCTCATATGCCCAGCACGGAGGATCTCATCCGCCGGCTGCAGTTCAGCTGCCTGGCGATCCTCAAGCGGCGGCGGCGCGGGGTCGCGCTGAGCATATGAGTTGGGGGTCGGTGCCGGTGCGCTGGCCGAGCTATCTGCCGCCTGGGCCGCCATCAGGCGGTGATAGACGCCGTTCGCCGCCATCAAATCCCGGTGCTTTCCGCTCTCCACCAGAGCGCCTTCCTGCAACACCAGAATCCGGTCGGCATCGATCACGCTGGACAGGCGATGGGCGAGAATGAGCACCGTCCGGTCTTTCATCAGCCGGTCTAGGGCCTGCTGGATCACCGCCTCATTTTCTGAATCGACGGCGGAGAGGGCTTCGTCCAACACCAAGAACGGCGCATCACGCAGCAGCGAGCGGGCGATGGCGATACGCTGGCGCTGGCCGCCCGAGAGGCGAACGCCGCGCTCGCCGATCACCGTATCGTAGCCCTGCGGCAAGCTGGAAATAAATTCATGCGCGTTGGCGGCGCGCGCCGCCGCTTCAAGCTCCTCACGGTTCGCCTCAGGTTTGCCAAAACGGATATTCTCTTCCGCCGTGCCGTGGAACAGGTAAGTGTCCTGGTGCACCACAGCGAAATGATCGCGGATGCGGGCGAAACTGAGCTCGCGCAAATCCTCACCACCGAGCAGAATACGCCCACCATCCGGATCGTAGAGCCTGAGCAACAGGCGGACGATGGAGGATTTGCCGCAGCCGCTCGGGCCAACCACGCCGACGCGTTCGCCGGCTTTGATTTCGAAACTCAAATCCCGGTGCGCCGGCTGCCGCCCGCCGGGATAAGAGAAATTCACGTTCTCGAATTTCAGCGAAGGCGCCAACTTGTCTTCGGTCCGTGCGTCGACCGACGCCGCTTCGCGCACCAGCGGCTTGGCGTCGAGCAGAGCAAACAGCCCTTCGGCTGCCGATTGCCCGAGCATGCCCTGGTGCAGCAGCACCCGGAGCTCGCGCATGGGGCGGAAGATCTCGACCCCCATCATCAACACGATCAGCAGCACGCCGATGCTGATATCGCCATCGACAACGCGCCACGCGCCGATGCCGAGCGCCAGCGCCGCGCCGAGTGCAATGCCGCCATCGGTGATGCCGCGCGACAGCGAATTCGTCGCCAACACCCACATGGTGCGGCGGAAGAGATCATGCGCCTTGGCGCCAAGCTCGCGCGCCCGCGCGGTGCTCTGGCCGAACGCCTTCAGAGTGCCGAGGCCCTGCACCGAATCGAGAAATTCGGCGCCGTAATTGGCATAGGAAGTTTGCCGTGATTGGGCGGCGCGGCGGTCCCAGCGGTGAAAGGCGGTCGGCGCGATCAGGGTAAAGACGGCGAAACCGAACAACGCGCCGGCGAGCGGCAAATCGAGAAAGGCGACAAAGGCGAAGATGCCGAGCGGCGCCAGCGCGGCAACGCAGAGCTGCGGCAGATACTGGCCGAAATAGGTCTCGAGCTGCTCGACGCCATCGATCAATGTGAGGAGCGTGGCGCCAGTGCGCTCGCGCCCGAAATGGGCCGGCCCGAGAGCAATCACATGTTCGTAGAGGCGCTCGCGCAGGGTCACCTGGACGGCAGCGGCGGTGCGGTGCGCGGTCATGGTCCGGCTATATTCCAGCACGCCGCGCAACAGCATCACACCGGCGGTAAGCGCAAAGGGCAGGATCAGATCGGCAATATCGGCGCCTGAAAATATCTTGCCGAGCAGCCAGCCCAGCAGCGCAAGACGCGCCACACCGGCCGTCGCCGCCAGCAGGCCGAGGAAAATGCCGGTCGCAATGCGGCCGCGCACACCGGCGGTAAACACCCAAAGCCTACGATTCAGATACATGTTTCTTTTACCTAAACCGCGTCACGGCGCCCACACGTCCAAACAGCTAGAACTGTCGGTTGAGAGGAATGTGCGACCCCGCCGTCTTGGGCAGTATGCCGGTTTCGCGTGGGTCTTCCGCCGTCTGCACTTCCGTGCGCGTTTCCTTGAACTGGTGGCGGCGATAGAAATCGATGGCGGCGGGGTGGTCGAGGTCGCAGGTATCGAGCGTGACCCGGCGCACGGCTGGCCGCCACGCCAGGTGGAGAAGGGATTCCATCATAAATCCGCCAAGCCGCCGGCCGATGAAATCCGGCAATAGGCCGAAATATCGAATGGCGGGCGCCGACCCATCGCTCCGGTCAAGCTCGGCAAAGCCAGCCAATACGCCAGCAACACGCAATGTGTGGATGTCGGTTTCGGGATGGGAAATTAAGTTGCCAAGCGTCTCGTCATCAAGCGCCAGGCGTTCCCACCACAGCCAATTTTCTCCCACTTTGCGATGCAGGTCGCGGTAGAGGCCGAGGCTCATATTGGGCTGTAATTTGAAATTGGTATCGCCGGCCGGCGCGACCGGCGCCTCTCCCGGCGGCGCCGTTCGCTCCATATAGGTTATTCGCCAACTCAGCATCTTTTTGTGTCCATCCCGTTTCTTATATTAATCACATGATACCAATGGGTCATAAGAATGACCCATTGTAAGTTCCCTCAATCGCCGGGCGGTCGCGTCCGCTCCACATGACTCCCTGGCGGCTTACCTCGTATTAACTCGGGCGCTCATTTCTAATTACCCTCAAGCGCCGGGCCGCCACATCCGTGGCCTTGGCTTGGGCGCGCTTGCTGAAGGGCAATGAAAAATATTTCATCGCCTTTCACTCGTTACATACCAAGCGAAAAGCCTTCGTCCATCACCAAGAGCGCGCCGTGCATGGCGCGGCCATCGCCGCTTGCCAGGAAAAGCGCCGCGCGCGCCATATCGATGGCTTCCGAATAGGTCCGCCCGCTCGGCGTCGCCGCCGCCATGGCATCGAGCATGGGTTTGAATTCTACCTCAGTACGAATGTTCTCGTTCATCGGTGTCGCGGTGTTGCCCGGCAGGATCGCATTCACCTGAATGCCGTGGCCTGCAAGCTCCTGTGCAAGCGCTTTGGTCATGAAATTAATCCCGGCCTTGGCAGCGCAATAGGCGGAATAGGTGCCGAGCGCCATGACTCCGGCGACAGAAGAAATATTGATGATCGCGCCGCCACCCTGGGCTTTCATGATCGGCGCCACTTCGTGGATGCAAAAGAACACGCCCTTCACATTGATATCCATCATGCGGTCGTAATCCGCTTCGGAGGTGCCGCCGACGGGTGTCGGGTAGAACACCCCGGCCGAGTTTACGAGAATATCGATGCGCCCGAAATCCGCTTTCACCGCCGCCACCACTCTGGCGATTTCGCTCACCCGGCTGAGGTCACCGACATAGGGTTTGGCGGTACCGCCGGCGGCGGCGATACGCGCCACCACGGCTTCCGCCTTGGCCATATCGGAACTGCCGACCACCGCCACATGCGCCCCTTCGCTGGCAAACAGCTCAGCGCAGGACTCGCCGATGCCGGAAGTCCCTCCGGTGATGAGCGCTGTTTTTTTGTTTAGTTTCATATTGTTTGGTCCCTCAGACGCCGGGCGGGGGCGTCCGCCCCCTTGGCTACCTCGTATTAACTCGGGCGCGCGGTCACGCTTGCCGGAAAGCTTGGCGCATTCCGGAGGGTGTGAACTCGCGCTGGCGGCAAGTTAATTATGGGGACAGGTTCATTAATTATTGTCTTTCCCCTTATTTCGGATGAGCGAGACGTCACGCTATCAAGCGCATTAGCCTCGGGCAATTGCCTTGTTGGCGAAGGTTTGGAGATTGTCGCCGGGTGCGATGCCGGCGCTTTGGGCCTTCGCGTTGGCGTGCGAGATGATGCCACTTTCCCAGGCCGAGCGGGCGTCGCCGATGCGGGCACTCTCGGCGGCCACGGTGGCGGCGATAACGCCCTCTTGGTCCAAGGCGGGCAGACGGGCCACGCCGCAATTCTCAATACCCACGCCGGCATCATTAAAGATCACCGCGAGCGGCGGGCCGGCGATCGGCCTGTTTTTCGCGCTGCCAAAAATCGCGCCATGCGATGCAGTGATCATCACCGCGCCTTTGTCCGCCGCGCGCAATAGCGAGGTGGAATCGACGCCCCACACCTCCGGCCCGCCATCTCCGGCGCGCAACAGAAAGCGCGATTCGCCGAACTCGGGCGCCGCGCCGTGCCACTGCTCGGCCGCCGCCATGCGCTCGGCGCAAGCGCGACAGCTCTCACCTTTGCGACAGCCAAGGGCCTCGGCGCGCTCATTGACATGGCTGACGATACCGTGCGCCAACTGGTCGCGGCCGTCGGCAATGCGCGTACTATTGTGATCGAGCACCGCCGCCGGCATGCCGAGCGCCGCCAGATAGGCGAGCGAGCCGAGCCCGGCCTGATCCTTGCCGACGCCGGCATTGTGCAGGATCACCGCCCGCACGCCGGCCTTGGCGGCGAGATAGCCGGCATAAATACCGCCATGCGAACCGCCGATCAGCACCTGCCCGGCGTGCGACGCATCCAGAACCGTAACCGTATCGGCGCAAACAATATCAACCATGACGCCGATAATACCAGAAGGCGAAGCCAAGCGCGCGGACGCGATCGTCCGGCGCTAAACAACGAGCGCACCTTCCGGAATGCGCCCAGCATTCCGGCAAGCGTGCCAAGCCAAGCGCGCGGATGCGCGCGCCCGGCGTCTGAGGGACCAACTAAATAAAGAGCGGATGCACGCGCCCGGCGTCTGAGACCCGATGCTATCCCTGATTTATCCGTACTTCTTGACCGCGACCTCAATGGCGGGACCGGCCTTGGTGAGGTCTTCCGGCTCCATCAGCGGCTTGATGTCGATGCTGGCGTCGAAGGCGAGAAAAAACGGCTCGGCCACGGCGGGTATTTCCGAGGCTTCCGTCATGTCGACCACCATGATCGTCGTGCGCATGCCAGCCTCGGCAGCAAAATAGACCGCCTCGGGTTTGATATCATCGAGGATGGATTGAATGGTCTCACCCATCGTACCGGCCCGTGCCGCCGCGTTTCCGGCGGCGACGGTTCAGCTTGCGGTTACCATGAACTTCATTGCAACGCCCTCCCTGTTGGCCGGCGTCCGAATGGCACCGACTTCAGCTCTAGCCTACGGCCAACGGTTGCAGCAGGCAATCATCGCCGAGCGGCGCGATCGGCGACCAGTCACGCGTGCAATGATGCTCGGCGCGGCCGAACCTGGTCGGCGAATTGTCGCTTGCAGCTATGTTCAGATAGAAAATCGTGCGCGGCCACGGCGTGATGTTGTTGGACGAGCCATGCACGATATTGCTGTGGCATATCAGCACCGAGCCCGCCGGCCCGATCTGCGCTTCGATGCCCTCGTCCTTGGCAAGCTCGGCGAGGATCGGCGGCGGAATGGTAAACAGCGTATAGCCGCCCGCCTCGCGGTTGTCGTTTGCGTCATGCACCAGCCCGTTTTTGTGCGAAGCCGGCACGATCAAAAGCGGCGCATTGGCCGCCGTCACATCCTCGATAAACACCGCCACCATCAGCGCGCGCGGCTCGACCAGCCCGTCACGGTCATGCCAGGTGGCAAAATCCTGATGCCAATCCCAAGCCCCGCCGTCAAAGGCGACCTTGGGATTAAGCCGCGACTGATGAATATAGACGCCGTCCGCCGCCAACAATTGCTCGGCGGCACGAATCAATCGCGGATGCCGCCCCAGCCGAACAAACGCCTCCTCAAACCGATGCGCCCCATAAACCAGACGCACCGCGTCTGATTCGGGCTCGCACACCACCTCCGGCCCTGAGCGCGCCATCGCCCGCGCCGCGCCCGCGCGGAGGACAGCGGTTTCTTCAGGCGAGAATAGCGATGGGAAGAACAAGAAGCCCTGGTCTTCGAAGGTGGCGAGTTGTTGTGCATCGAGCATGGTCATGGCCGGATTTGGTGGCGCGCGGATCGTCCGCCTATGATCGCGCAGAAACCGTTCGCTCACAAATTTTGTGGCAGCCGCTCACAATGTTACGGTGCTAGCCACAAGCTATGGACGGGAGCGCGCCCGACGCCCACCACATATGGCGTATTACAAAACAATACCAATTTTATCGTTTTAAAACAGTAGCTTAATTTTCAGGCCGCGCGGTTACCCGCCCATGCCGACAAATTCGCTCACCAGTTCCGCATCGGAGAGTTGGTCGGGCGAGACTTCGTTGACCAGTTGGCCGCGTTGGATGATGTGGACGCGTTGGCTGAGCGAGGCGATGAAATCGAGGTTTTGTTCGACTAGGATGATGGTGAGGTTGCGGCTGCGCCCGAGGCCTTGCAGGATTTCGATGATCTCCTCGACGATCGAGGGTTGGATGCCTTCGGTCGGCTCGTCGAGGAGCAAGAGGCTGGGGTTGCCGCACAGACATCTGGCCAACGCCAGGATTTGCTGCTCGCCGCCGGAGAGCACGCGGCCGGTGCGATCCAACAGGGGTTTCAGGCGCGGGAAAACGTCGAGCATTTCTTCCAGCGTCTGTTCCTCATCCACCTTGTGCATGGCCATGGCGATGCGGAGATTGTCGAGGACGCTGAGGTTGGGGAAGATATCGCGGCCTTGCGGCACATAGCCGATGCCGTTCAGATTGCGTTTGAAGGCCGCCATGCGGGTGATGTTCTGGCCTTTGAGTTCGATGCTGCCGCCGGTCGGGCGCAGGAGGCCGATCAGGGTTTTGAGGAGCGTGGTTTTGCCCATGCCGTTATGGCCGAGAATGCCGACGAACTCGCCCTCGGCAACGCTGAGATCGATGCCGTGCAATATCGGGATGCGGCCATAGGCGGCGGTGAGACCGCGAACTTCGAGCATGATCAGGCGACCTCGCGCTTGCCGAGATAGACGTCGCGCACTTCCTGGTTTTTGAGCACATTCTCCATCGTGTCCTCAACCAGAATGGACCCCTGGTTGAACACCGTCACCTTGTTGGCGATAGCCTTGATGAATTGCATGTCATGCTCGACCACGATCAGCGAGGCGGTGCGGTTGATCTCGCGGATCATCTCGGTGGTGCGGTGCACCTCTTCGTGGGTCATGCCGGCGGTGGGCTCGTCGAGAAGGATTAATTCCGGATCGCCGGTGAGGACGATGCCGAGCTCGACGCCCTGGCGTTCGCCGTGCGCCAGCTGGCCGACCAGCTTGTGCGCCAGATGGCTGAGGCCGATGCGCTCGAGGATTTCATCGACCACCCGGTTGGCCTCGCGGTCCTTGTGCGTGCGGCGCGCCGAGAGCCAGATATTTTCGCGCACGTCGAGGCCGTCAAAGACGCTTGGCACTTGGGTTTTGATGCCGATGCCGCGCCGTGCGATCTGATGGGTGTGCGAGCCGGTGATATCGTCGCCGCGATAAAACACCTGGCCCGCGGTCGCCTTGTATTGATGGGTGAGGCAGCGGAAGAAAGTTGTCTTGCCGGCGCCGTTCGGGCCAATCAGGCAGCGCAGCTCACCCTCGGCCAGGCTGAAATCCACATTGTCCACCGCCACCACGCCGCCGAAGCGCATGGTGAGGCCGCGCGTCTCAAGAATCGGGCGGCTCTCAGTCATCGCCGGTCGCTTTCGCCCGCGCCGCCACATCCGCCGCCTCGGCCTCCTCAGGTGGGCGCGTGAAGGGCAGAAAGCGCAGCGCCAGCAGGCGCGCGGTCGGCTGCAAGCCTTGCGGCACGGCGAGGACAAAAACCAGAATTATGGCGCCGAAGACGAGATAGGTGTTGAGGAAGCTGACGAAGGATTGCGTGCCGAGCCAATTGTAGAGCATTTGCAGCCCGAGACTGCCGAGCATCGGCCCGACCAGGGTGCCGACGCCGCCGATCAACACCCACATGATGATCTGCGCCGCGAGGCCAAGGGCGAAGACGTCCGGGTTGATAAAATTGTTGAAGCTGACGAACAGGCAACCGGCGAGGCCGGCAATGCCGGCGCCGATGGCGAAGGCAATCATCTTGTAGAGGCGCACATCATAGCCGAGATATTCGGCCCGCGTTTCATTCTCCTTGATCGCCACCACAACACGGCCGAAATGGCTGCGTAGTAGAATGCGCAATCCGAAATAGACCAGGATCAGGAGCGTCGTGGCGACATAGAATATGTCGTCTGGCCAGAGGGGCGCGTCGGGGAATCCCGGCCAGTTGAACCCGGGGATCGAGGAAATGCCGTTGAAGCCCATCAGGCGCGCATTGCCGATGATATATTCCTCGCCCGACGTCGAGCGGATGAAAGCATAGAAAATCAGCGTCACCGCGAGAGTCACCACGGCCAGATAGATATCGCTGAGGCGGCCGTAGAACATGAAATAGCCGAGCAGCATGGCGAACGCGGCGGGGACCAAGACCGAGAGCAGAATGGGTATGGTGCTTTCGCCCATATTGATCACGCCGATGGCGTAGGCATAGCCGCCGATACCGAAAAACGCCGATTGGCCGAAACACAATATGCCGCCAAAACCCCAAATGAAGGCCATCGAGAGCGCCAGCATGGCGGTTGAAACAAACAGAATCACCTTGAGCAGAACGAAGAGGTCGAACACTTCCGGTCCGCCGAGCAGCAACGCCAGCAACAGAACGCCGACGAAGATCAGCCCCCACGTGTTCCAACTTTTAAGATTGAGGGCTATCTTCACAGCGACCTTCTGAATATTTTTCCGGTGATGCCTTGCGGCAACAGGCGCAGCACGACCACGGCGACGATCAGCAGCACCACGCCGCCGATGATCGGTGTGGTCTCATAGGTGACAAGCTGGCGCACCGTGCCAAAAATACCGGAAGCGACAATCGTGCCCGTGATGGCGCCGGTGCCGCCGGTAATCACGGTAATGAAGGCTTGGGCGACATAGGTGAAACCGACCGTCGGGATGATTTGCGAGATCGGCGCCAAGAGGCCGCCGGCAAGGCCGGTAAGCGCCGCGCCGATACCGAAGGTGATCATGTAGACTCGCGGCGGGCTAATGCCGAGCACCGCCGCCTGATCCGGGTTCTGCATGGTGCCGCGCGCGATCAGGCCAAGGCGGGTGCGGGTGAAAACAATATAGATGCCGACAAACAGCAGCACCGTGAGGCCAATCAGCACCAGGCGATAGATCGAGAGATTATATTGGCCGAGGGCGAAATTTCCCATCGGCGCCGAGACGCCGGTGATGTAATTGCCGAATATGGCGGTGACGATGCCGATCAGCAACAGGCTGAGACCCCAGGTGGCGATCAACGTATCGACCAGGCGGCCGTAGAAAAAACGTATGAGTAGACGTTCAGAGATAATGCCGATGATGCCGACCACGAGTGGCGAGAGGATCAACATCGAGATCCAGATATTCACGCCGGCATTGGTGGCGACCACCGTGGTGTAGCCGCCCAGCATCATAAATTCGCCATGCGCGAAATTAATCACCCGCATCATGCCGAAAATGATCGCCAGCCCGGCGCACGTGAGCGCCAGGCTGGAAATCCCGTTTAACACTTCGATAATCAGAAGTGCGACCGTATCCACGGCGGATCCCTTAGATTCGCCTGATTTGGTCTATTTCTTCTCCCCGCTACAGGATCGGCTCAAGATGCGCGTTCATGTCGGGCGTCTTGGTCAGATCGCAACGGTCGACAACGTCGCTCGGATAGAGCTGGCTGTAGCTGTCGAATATATTCCAGCTTTGATTCTGGCACTCGGCCACGTGCATGTCCTGAATGACGTGGTTGGTGACCGGATCGACAACCATGTGACCGGCCGGACCGTCCCAGGCAATATCGCCGCTGCGGAGCGCATCCATCACTGCCTGACGCTCATGCGTGCCGGCCTTCTTGACGCCCTCGGCCCACAGCATGGTACCGAGATAGCCGCCGATGCCGACCGCGTTGAGATAAGGCGCGTCCGAGCCATAGCGTGCGTGGTAGCGCGCGACGAACGCCTTGTTGGCGGGCAGATCAATTTCCTGGAAGTAGGGCTGGGCGCTGACGATGCCATTGCCTTCTTCCGGGGTCAGCTGAATATGCTCGTTGCCGACGCCGAAGGTACACGAGACGATCGGAATCTTATTCAGCATGCCGGCTGCCGCCCACTGACGGTAGAAGCCCATATGCGCGGCGCCGACCAGACAGGTGCACAGCCAATCGGGCTTGGCCTCCTGGATTTTGGCGATGGCCGGGCCGAACTCGGTCACGTCGAGCGGGAAATGATCGCGCTGCAACACTTGGCCGCCGAGATCGCCGGAGAATTTCTCGAGCCATTTGCCGATGATCTGCGGTGCGTTGTAGTCGGCGCCAATGTAATACGCCTTCGGGCCGCGATTTTTGAAGCCGAATTCCGCCGTCGGTTTCACCCACTGCACGGCGCCAACGCCGCTGACGAAATTGTTGATATCGCAAACGCCGCCTTCATAGATGACGCTGTACCACAGCAGGGTTTTGTATTTCCTGAGAATTGGCCGGATGACCTCGCGCGACGCGCTGGTGATGGCGCCATGTACGAGATCGACTTTTTCCTTGAGCGCCGCTTCCTGGGCATATTGCGCATAGAGCTGCATGTTGGACTGCGGATCATATTTAATCAGGCGAATCATTTTGCCATTGAGGCCGCCGGCGGCGTTGATTTCCTCGACCGCGAGTTCGCAGGTCATGGTCATCGGCGTGCCGTAAATATCCAATCCGCCGGATTGATCGAACAGCGAAGCGATGACGATTTCATCATCGGCCTTGCTCACTTGCGGAAAAATGCTGGCGGCGAATGCGGTGCCAAGACCGGCGCCGGCGCCCTTTAAGACGGTTCTGCGTGAAAGTTTCATGGTACGAGTACCTCCCTGATGAAGCTTGTTTAAGTGATGCCAAATAACAAACTACTTCCCTTATTGACGCCTATTATGACCATCATCCTAATCCGCGCACGTTATTTTTTTAATTGTTCGGACATATCACCTCTTTGTGACTTACTTCAGATACTTGGGCGGGTCGAAAACGAAAATAAAATGCTGTCCCAGTGCGCGCTTTACGGGTACCAAGGCGCGGTCAAATTGGAATCGCGGTATATGAAGTGACATTGGATTATTTGTTCGACGGACCACCGGAATTCGGCGAAACGATGGAAGTCGCGCCCGGCGTGCATTGGCTTCGCATGCCGCTGCCGATGGCGCTCAACCACATTAATTTATGGCTCATTGAAGACGGTCCCGGCTGGACGCTGATCGATACCGGACTTCATAGCGGCCTGTCGAAAAAGATATGGACGCAAGTGATTGAAGAACGCCTGGGCGGGCGTCCGCTCAACCGTATCATCGTCACTCATTTTCATCCCGATCATGTCGGCATGGCCGGCTGGCTGGTAGAGAAAACCGGTGCCGAATTCTGGATGCCGCGCACGGAATGGCTCTACGCCCGCATGCTGACCGTCGACACCAGCGATAAATTTACCGACGGCATGGTCGACTATTACCGCCGCGCCGGCGGCAGCAAGGAATATCTCGCACGCCTCAAAGAACGCGGTTCATTTTTCTCAGGTATCGTATCGGATGTGCCGCGCGGCATTCGCCGTATTGTCGACGGTGAAAGTTTCGATATCGGCGGCGCGAGTTGGAAAATTGTGGTCGGCAACGGCCATTCGCCCGAACATGCCTGCCTGCTTTGCGATTCGCTCGGCCTGTTTATTGCCGGTGACCTGGTGCTGCCGAGAATTTCACCC